>NZ_JBVJIN010000003.1:81960-269926 GCF_055586285.1 Actinokineospora sp. NPDC051303 | reverse complement strand
CGCCCCCGCATGACCCTGAACTGGGCCACCCCCACCGAAAAACTCAACGAACTCCTGATCAACCACGGTGTCGCACCCACCACCTGAGACCAAGGCCCCAAAGAAACCACTCCACCCCATCGAGCAACCCCCCACAATCAGTGAAGATCAGCCCCATACACCTTCTCAACAGCGATAGAGATCAAAACCCGCCGATCCGAAACCATCACCGACCGATATTCATCCCAATCAGGATGCTCCCCAGCAGCAGCCCGGTAGTAATCCACCAAAGCCTGCACCTCAACCCCATGAGGATCACTCCCCGGCCCCACCAGCGTGACCGTCCCCTCAGCCGTAGCCCAGGCCCGACCATCAGCGCTGGTCACCTCAAGCGCCGCCCGAGGGTCCCGCCGAAGGTTCGCGACCTTCGCCGTCCACTCCCTGGTAGACACCCGGATAACACCAGCAGCCCGGTCGTAAGCAGGCTGAACAGGAGAGAGCTGCGGTCGCCCATCGGACTTGATCGTCGCGAGAACCCCGATAGTGCTCCGCGCGAGCAGTTCGTGCGGGTCGAACAGCGTGTCTGTCATGTCAGGGCCAACGCGCCATCCAGCACGCGGTATTCCACCCGCTGCGATCTGGCCTAGGCCTCGGGCGCGTCGATGGCGAAGATCAGGCAGAACGGGTGTCCGGCCGGGTCGAGGAAGACGCGGAAGTCGGATTCCTCGTGGGGCTCGGTCACCCGGATCGCGCCGAGCGCCAGGACCTCGCGCTCGGCGGCGTCGATGTCGTCAACGAAGACGTCAAGGTGAGCCTGCTGGGAGCCCGCCGGATCGGGGAAGCGGGGCGGGGTGTGTTCCGGGGCCCGTTGGAACGCCAGCCGCCTGCCTTCGCCGTCGACCACGACGACCCAGGCGCCGTCGTCCTCGGTCACCTCGCCGCCCACGAGCGCCGCGTAGAAGTCCGCGAGCCGCCGGGGTTCGCGGGTGTCGAGGACGACGTTGCGCAGTTTTCCGATCATAGTGCGGAGATTACCGCGCCACGCTAGTGGCAAACCTGCGTGCGTGAGGTGACGCGGCGGGCGGATTCCGGTTCACTGGTGGAGATCGTCTATCTGAGGGGAAACCATGAGTTGGACCAGCTCCAGCACGATAAAGCTTAGGGTGAACGGGGAAAACCGGGTCATCACGGTCGACAATCGCACCACGCTGCTCGACGCGCTGCGGGATCACCTTGACCTGACCGGCACCAAGAAAGGGTGTGACCACGGGCAGTGCGGCGCCTGCACGGTGCTGGTCGACGGCAGGCGGGTCAATTCCTGCCTCCGGTTCGCCGTCGCCGCGGAAGGGGCAGCGGTCACCACGATCGAGGGATTGGCCGAGGGCGACGACCTGCATTCGGTGCAGCAGGCGTTTCTGGACTTCGACGCCTACCAGTGCGGCTACTGCACCCCTGGGCAAATCTGCGCGGCGGTGGCGGTGCTGGACGAGCACGCGGCGGGCTGGCCGAGCGCTGTCACCGACGACCTCTCCCCCGCGAACGGCGTTCCCTTGGCGGAAGCCGAGATCCGCGAGCGGATGAGCGGAAACCTGTGCCGCTGCGGGACTTACGGCGCCATCGTGCGCGCGGTGGCGAGCGTGGCGCGGTGAGGGAGTTCGGCTACCACCGCGCGTCCACTGTGGACGACGCGGTCGCGCTGCTCGACCGGGAGCCCGGTGCCCGCGTCCTGGGTGGCGGGACGAATCTGGTCGACCTGATGAAGTCCGGCGTCGAGGAGCCCAGCCTGCTCATCGACGTGCGCGAGTTGCCGCTCGGCCTGGTCGAGCCGACCGGGGACGGCGGGCTGCGGATCGGGGCGACGGTCGCCAACAGCGACTTGGCCGCGCACCCGGAGGTCCGCCGCCGCTGGCCCGCGCTGGCGCAGGCCCTGCTGGCGGGCGCGTCCGGGCAGGTGCGCAACATGGCCACGGTCGGCGGGAACCTGCTCCAGCGCACCCGCTGCCCGTACTTCACGAACGCCGCCATGCCCTGCAACAAGCGGGTTCCGGGCAGCGGGTGCGCCGCGCTCGGCGGGGAGCACCGCAACCACGCTGTCCTCGACTGGACCGAGCACTGCTTGGCCACCCATCCCTCGGACATGGCGGTCGCGCTCACCGCCTTCGATGCCGTGGTGACCGTCGCGACGCCCACCGGGGAGACCGACATCCCGTTGTCCGACTTCTACCTCCCGGTCGGGCAGACCCCGCATCGGGAGACTGTGCTGCCCGCCGCCGGGCTGATCACCGCGGTCACGCTGCCCGGGTCGCCGGTGGCGGCCCGGTCGCGGTACCGGAAGGCGCGGGAGCGGGCGGCTTTCGCGTTCGCCATCGGGTCGGTCGCCGCCGCGGTGGAGGTGGTCGACGGGCAGGTGCGGGACGCGCGGCTGGCTTTCGGCGCGGTCGCCTCGCGGCCGTGGCGGGCGCGGGCGGGCGAGCAGGTGTTGATCGGCTCGCCCGCTGTTCCCGAGACGTTCGCCGCAGCGGCCGACGCGGAGCTGTCCGCGGCGAAACCGTTGCCGGGCAACGGGCACAAGGTCACGCTGATCCGCGAACTCACGGTCGCGGTGCTGTCGGAACTCACCAGGGAGGCGAGCCGATGATTCGGGTGGAAGGCCGCGCGAAGGTCACCGGGGCCGCCCGGTACGCCGGGGACGTCGCCGCGCCGGGCCAGGCGCACGGCAGGCTGGTGTCGGCCACGATCGCCCGCGGCCGGGTCGTGTCCATCGATGATGAGGCGGCCCTGGCGCTGCCCGGCGTCCTCGCCGTGCTGCACCACGGCAACGCGCCGCGCCTGGCCGAGGTGGTGGGCAGGCTGGGGCCGGACGCGTCAACGCGGGTGCTCCAGTCCGACCGGGTGCCGCACGCGGGCTGGCCGGTCGCGCTGGTGGTCGCGGAGACCGCGGAGCGGGCGCGCGCGGCGGCGGACGCGCTGACGGTGACCTACGCGGAAGAGGCGCACGACGTCGCGTTCTCCGCCGACCACCCGGGCCTCTACACCCCCGAGCGGGTGTTCCCCTACGAGCCAGCGGTCACTGTCGTCGGCGACGTGGACGCCGAACTGGCCGCCGCGGCGGTCACCGTGGACGAGACGTACACGACGCCCTCGGCGCACCACGCCGCGCTGGAGCCGCACGCGGCCATCGCGCACTGGCGCGACGGCCGCCTCGACGTGGTGGACTCGAACCAGGGCGCGTTCGTCATCGCGGCGGACCTGGCCGGGCTCTTCGCGCTGGACCCGGCGGCGGTGCGGGTGCGCGCCGAGCACGTCGGCGGCGGGTTCGGCGGCAAGGCGGTCACCGGCGCGCACGTGCTGCTGGCGGTGATGGCCACGCTGCGGCTCGGCCGTCCGGTGCGGGTCGCGCTCAGCCGCGCGCAGGTCTTCGCCCTCACCGGCCACCGACCCGCGACCGCGCAACGGCTCCGGCTCGGCGCCGACCCGGACGGACGGCTGCGCGCCTTGGACCACGACAGCACGACAGCCACCTCCACCCTGCACGAGTACGTCGAGGGGACCGGGGCAGGCACCCGCGTGCTCTACGCCGCCGACGCGCTGCGAATCAGCCACCGGGTGACGCGCCTGGACGTGCCAACACCGCGCATGATGCGCGCGCCGGGAAAGGCACCCGGCTCGTTCGCCCTGGAGTCCGCCCTGGACGAACTCGCGCACCGCTGCGGCGTCGACCCGATCGCGCTGCGGCTGCGCAACGAGCCAGCGGCGGGCCCGGTCACCGGGTGGCCGTTCAGCAGCCGCAACCTGGCAACGTGCTTCACCGAGGGCGCCCGCCGGTTCAGCTGGGACGCCCGCGACCCACGCCCGGGCGTGCGCCAGGAGGGGCGGTGGCTGGTGGGCACCGGAACAGCGGCGTCGGTGTTCCCAGCGTTGTCCGTCCCCGCATCGGCGGCGGCGACCGCCGAACCCAACGGCACAGTGACGATCCGCATCGGCGCGACCGACCTGGGCACCGGGGCACGCACCGCGCTCACCCTGCTCGCCGCCGAGGCGCTGAACCTGCCGGTCAACAGGGTCCGCGTGCTCATCGGCGACAGCGACTTCGGCCCGTCCCCCCTGGCAGGCGGCTCGTGGGGCACAAGTTCATGGGGAGCCGCAGTCGTCAAGGCCGCGACCAAGCTCCGAGACACACTCGCCAAGCCGATCCCCGCCGAGGGCATCACCGTCGTCAGCGACACCACGACCGACTTCGGCGCCCGCACCGAGCGACACCGCCTGTCCTTCGGCGCGCAATTCGCCGAAACGGCGGTCGACGTCACCACCGGCGAGGTCCGGGTACGGCGCCTACTCGGCGTCTTCGCGGTCGGCCGGGTGATCAACCCCACCGCAGCCCACGGCCAACTAGTCGGGGCCATGACGATGGGCCTTTCCCAGGCACTCCACGAGGAAGCACTCTGGGACCAAACACTCGGCACACAGATCAACGCCGACCTGGCGGGCTACCACATCGCCACCAACGCAGACACCCCCACCATCGAGGCCACCTGGGTAGACGACCCAGACCCAGACCTCCCCGGCGGCATCAAGGGCCTAGGCGAGATCGGCATCGTCGGCACCGCCGCCGCGATCGCCAACGCGGTCTGGCACGCAACCGGCGTCCGCCACCGCCACCTCCCCATCCGACCGGACCGGGTCCTACTCGCCAAACCGACCACGGAGTGATCCGACCACAGACTGATCGAGATAGAGCTTGGCGGGGCAGGCCTTCCTACCAGCAGGAACCTGGCCCTGCCAGGTGCTCGATGGGGTGGAGTGGTTTCTTCGGGGGAGAAGGAAGATCGCTAAGCTGGCTGCGCGTGTGAGGCCGGAGGCTTCCCACCCGTCTTTCACACGGCGATCTTCCTTCGTAGGGGCCCCGAAGAAACCACTCCACCCCATCGAGCCCACCACGAAACCCAGCCCACGAGCAGACCCGCCAGCACCGCAGTTCCCACGCAAGCCGTCCACCCATTTTCCCAAAGATTGAGAACGGTCGACCCGATTCACCCCCCAGCTAATGATCAATCGCGACCAGCCCAGCCCGATCGTTGTTCCGCCGAGTCTTGGTCCACCCGTTGTGACCGCGGATCAACCGGATCAGAGCGCGCCACGAGGTGATGTAGAAGGTGTAGATGTAGAGGGCGTAGGCGAATCCGTAGCCGAGGCCGCGCAGAAAACTGGTCTCCGGTTCGCAGCGTTTCCGGTAGATCGGGCCCCAGATGACGAAGGGCAGCAGCCCGAAGGAGCCGTAGACCGCGAACAGGATCCACGCGCCCTCGCTGAACCACGCCCAGACCTGGGCCGGGTCGCCCGCCGCGCGGATGCCCAGCAGGATGAACGGGATCGGGTAGACCAGGGTGCCCAGGAGTTGCAGCCACGGCTGGGCCAGGTAGTACATCATCTCGGCGGCGCCCAGGGTGGACAGGTGCTTGGAGTCCCAGATCCGCCGCACGTACCGGATGCACTGCATGGTGCCCTGGCCCCAGCGGGTGCGTTGGGCGAGGAACCGGCGCAGGCTGTAGAGGGCTTCCTGGTCGACGTGGGTGTCCACAGTGAACCCGGTCTTCCAGCCCTCGGTGAGCAGGTGGACGCCGAGTTCGAAGTCCTCAAGCAGCGCGCCGCGCCAGGGGCCGTGGCCGTCTTCTGCGATCGAGTCCAGTGCCGACAGTCGGGTGAACTGTCCGTTGCCGCCCATGGAGATGGTGCCGGTGATTCCGCGTGACATCTGGATCGCGGCGATGGCGGCGCGGAACTCCAGGTCCTGCAACCGGACCATCATCCGGCCGAACCGGCGCTTGACCGGGCCGCCCCTGGTGGGGGACGTGCCCCGGTTGCTCATCCGCACGTCGACCTGGACCGCGCCGATCGCGGGATTGCCGAACAGGTGGTCGGCGGCGCAGACCGACAGGCAGTTGGCCCCGGGCCTGCCGTCGGCGTCGACCACGACCACCACGACGCGCTCGGGGTCGTGGTGGGAGCCGAGCCAGTCCTTGAGCGCGCTGTAGGCGGAGTTCAGGGCGTCGCCCTTGCCGGTGCGGGCTTCGGGGCGGTAGCGGCGCACCAGGTGCACGTTGCCGTCCGCCCTCGGCCCCGTGCCGCGCAGGCCGGTGACCACCGCCACGGTCGCGTCGTCGGAGTCGTCGTCCACGACCCAGATGTGCGCGTGCGGGAAGTGGCCGCGCAGGTAGCGGATCGTGTCGCCGATCACGGCTTCCTCGTCCCGGCACGGGACGAAGAAGTGCCACTCGAACCTGTCCGCGTGCCCGGCGGGAAGCGGGCGGTAGCGCAGGAACGGCACCACGATCAGGATGACGTAGGTGATGAAGGTGACGCTCATGGTCAGCGCCATCGCCTGGGTCAGGCCCAGCAGGAGGCTCAGGTTCACCGCTGCGACCGCGGCTGACGTGTCGAAAGCCACACGAACAGCACGAGGGCGAGCGCGCCGCCGATGATGCTGATCATGGAGCCGATCAGGGTGTGGCCCCAGTAGTAGCCGCGGTCGGTGCCCAGCCAGTCGATCAGGCCGACCAGGCCGAGGATGCGCAACTGGTTGACCACGATCACCGCGACGCCCGCGACGGCGAGCCCGATGAGCACGCGGGGGGCGATGCGCGGGCGCAGCGCGACCATCACGGCTCCGACCAGGATCAACGGCAGCAGCAGGAACGCCGAGGTGCACTCCGGGCTCATCTGCAGGCCGAAGGCCTGGTCGGTGCCGAGGCCGAAGTAGACGGACTGGCGCTCGGGGGCGAGCCAGACCCCGGAGGACGAGGTCAGCCGGATGAACACGGCGGCCAGCGCCATCTCGGCGGTGCGGAACGCGCGGTTGGCGATGATCAGCGCGGCGGCCACCGCGACCAAGGCAACAACCAGGAGCTTTGCGCCAATAGTGCTCCCCCTTACGGGTGAGGCCGGTAACGATCCAGCAAAGGCCACAGGTGTCTCCTCCGTGCTCTCACTTCGTGACGCCCTGCGTCATCGTTGATCGGATACCCGCCCCCGCACGGGTGGTCATCCTAAATTAGAGTGACATACCCCGCCGGAATGCACACCGTCCGTGTCTATGGTTCAGTCTAAGCCGCAACATCAACACAATCGTGCTGACCCCGCGTGTCCGTTATAGCGCTGGCTCGTTGGGTAGATGGCACGACTGTCATAACCGATGCACGACCGACAGCGACCCCCGATCGAGTGGTTCACCACCCGGACGGGCTAAGTCGCCAACCCTTATTGGAGTTCTTAATGCAGATGAGACTGGTGCGCCGCGGCGGCATGGTCGCCGTTGCCGCCGCCGCTGCGCTGCTGGTGGGGACCATGCCCGCCTCGGCGGCCCCAGGCGACGGCTCCGCCTACGCCGCCGAGGTCGGCGTGACCCTGCTCGGCCAGCCCGCCGTCCAGGTCGGCCCGCTCTCGCCGAGCCACACCGACGGCCCGACCGATTCGCAGCTTGCCACCGTCGACGTCCCCGGCGTGCTCAGCACGGGCCTGGTGACCAGTTCCGCCAAGCGCGACGAGGCCACCGGCATCGTGCACTCCAAGGCGACGGTGACCGATGTCAACGTGGCCCTGGCCGCGCTGGGCTCGGTCAAGGCGATCGACGTCGACTGCGAGGCCACCCAGGCGGGCACGACCGGCAAGACCTCGCTGGTCGGCGTGAAGCTCGCGGGGGTCAAGGTCGACTCGAACCCCGCGCCGAACACCGTGATCTCGCTCCCGCTGGTGACGATCGTCTTCAACGAGCAGATCAAGAACGACGACGGCAGCCTCACCGTCAACGGTGTGCACATCAAGCTCAACGCCCTGCTGGGCAAGGGCGATGTCGTGCTGAGCAGCGCCACCTGCGGCCCGGCCGCCCCGCCGGTCCCGCTCGCCTCTGGCGCCGGTCTCTGGATCGGCCTTGGCCTGGTCGGCCTCGTCGCCATCCCGGTCGGCATCACCGTGCTGCGCAGGCGCCAGGCGTCGGCCGCGGTCTGAGTCCGGAGGTCCAGACCGTGTACCGAGCTCCAACCGGAGGCGCCGTCGGCGGTGGCGCTGGCCTCGCCGCCACCGGCGCCGATGTGGGGTGGTGGATCGCGCTGGCGATCGCCCTGCTCATCACCGGGGCGCTGCTGATCCACGCGAATCGGCGTAGGAAGCAGACCCAGTAGGTCGGCAGGCGTACTCCGGGCGGGCACGTCCCGCCCGGAGTACGCCTGTGTCCGAGTTCTCCAGCGCCCCTAACCGGAAGATTCCAGCCACATGCGCGATGAAGTGCTTCTGCTAGTCGGGACCAGGCCAGAGGCCCTGAAGGTGGCGCCGGTGGCGCTCGCCCTGCGCGGCCATCCCCGGCTGCGGCCCGTGATCGTCCACAGTGGACAACACGAGGGCATGGTCGAGCAGGCGCTCGCCCCGTTCGGCCTCACGCCGGACGAGACGTTGTCGGTGGACCGGCAGGGGGGCGGCGTCGCCGAGCTCGTCGCCGGGCTGCTGCCCGCGTTCGACGCCGTCATCGCCCGCCGCGCGCCAGCGGCGGTCATGGTGCACGGCGACACCGCGACCACGCTCACCGGCGCGCTGGCCGCGTTCTGGCGGCGGGTGCCGGTGGCGCACCTGGAGGCGGGCCTGCGCACCGGGGACCTGACCGCCCCGTTCCCCGAGGAGGCCAACCGGCAGATGGTCGCCCGGATCGCCGCGCTGCACCTCGCGCCCACCGTCGGCGCCGCGGCCGCGCTGCGGGCGGAGTCCGTGCCGGACGAGTCGATCGTGGTCACCGGCAACACCGTTGTCGACGCGGTCCAGCACATCGCGGCGGCCGATCTGCCCGCCGTCGACCCGGCCCTGGCGCGGGTCGAGGCAAGTGGCGGCAGGCTGGTCTTGGTCACCGTGCACCGCCGCGAGTCCTGGGGCGCGCCCCTCGACGACGTCCTGCACGCCGTGCGCACCATGGTCGAACGCCACCCGGACGTGCGGGTCGTGCTGCCCGCGCACCCGAACCCCGACGTCCGCGCCCAGGTCACCCGAGCCCTGGGCGGCCGCCCCCGGATCACGGTCACCGAGCCACTGGACTACTCCGACCTCGTCCGCACCCTCCGCCGCGCCGCCCTGGTCCTGACCGACTCCGGCGGCATCCAGGAAGAAGCCCCCAGCTTCGGCGCGCCCGTCCTGGTCGCCCGCGACACCACCGAACGCCAGGAGGCGATCGACGCGGGCTGCGCCTGGCTGGTCGGCACCGACCCCACCCGCATCCTCGACGCCGCCGACCGAATCCTCACCACCAACCACCGCGTCCCCGCCGACCGAAACCCCTTCGGCGACGGCCGCGCCGCCCACCGGGTCCGCACCGCCCTCGACCGACTCCTCGACACGGGCGACAGCCCGGAAGTCCCCAGCACCCCTGTGCTGCTGACGACCGCGACCGACGCGACGGCTCAACTGTCCCCTTAGGACGGTCGGAATCGGAAAGCGTTGGGGCGCCGAGGTCGCGGACCAGCTTGTCGGCGAGAGTCAGTAGTCGGGGATCAAGCGTTGGGGATGCGGTCGAAGGCGGTCTTGGCGAGGGCGCGGGCGATCGCGCAGTTGTCCTTGGCTCGGCCTGCCTCGGAGTAGAACAGGGTGCTGATCAGCAGGGTGCCGCCCGGCTGGTCCTTGGCGACCGGGGCGAGGCGCACGCGGATGTCGCAGTCGTGGACGGCGGCGGTGTTTTCCTTGCGTTCGGTGGCGTGGTTTCCGCCGATGTCGATGACCTGGTCCCCGGGCTCGGAGTCGTCCAGGGTGAGGGTGACGCCGACCAGGCCGGAGAAGTCCCGCGACTCCTGGAACGAGAAGCCGCAGTCCGAGGGGCTGACCGACTTCTTTTCCGTGGCCGGGAAGCCGACCTCGGCCTCGACGTCGGCGGCGGTGAGCAGGCCCTTGCACTCCGAGGGCTTGAGGACCTTCTTCGGGGTGGCGATGCGCGTCTCGCCGTCGGGTTGGCCGGTGGCGGGCGTGGTTGCGGGCGGGGGCTCGGTGGCGCCGCCGCAGGCGGACGCACCGGTGACGATGAGCAGGCTGAGGAAGCCGACGCCGAGGCGAAGTCGGTTGTTGGTCATCGGTCGTCGGGGACCTGCCCGGTTGGCGTGTGGTCCCCGTCCCCCTTTCATCCGGGTCCAACAGCAGCAGCACCCTACCGCAGCGGGCGGCGGCGGTGATGATCATCTACCGTTGACAGTCCTCAAGGGACCGCTAGTATGCCGCCGGTCAGGCACTGACCTGACCCGGTCGAGATGACAAGCACACAACCCTGGGGGGCCACACGTGCCTACGATCCATCCGCAGTCCATTCACAACTTCGGTGTCTGGTCCAGCGGCGTCGCAAACCAGTTCACCAGCCAGGTGCAGTCGCAGATGTCTCAGCAAGGCTGCAACAAGGAGGGCTTCGACGGCCTGCTCATTCCGCTGCAGGCCGCGATGGACCTCCTGCGCGGCATCACCGAGCAGGTCAACAAGGGGTTCAGCGGCAAGCTGACCAGCATCGCCATGGGTCTGGAGGCGACCGCCAACCAGTACCAGGGCGTCGAGCAGCACAACACGAACCTGATCAGCCAAGCCCCGGCCAGGGGCTGAGCCCATGACCACCGCATACTCCCCCGCCTCCTACGGCGAGTGGCAGGACATCACCCCGATCCAGCCCACCGAGATCACCTCGGAGAAGAAAAGCCTCGCCGACGAGGTGCAGGGCAAGCACCCGGCCCTCGACACCGTCGACTTCGTGTGGACGAACATCATCGGCCCGATGATCGGCAAGCCGGAAAGCCTCTACGACCTGTTGTTCAAGCCCATCGCGGGCGACTTCAACCGGATCAGGGCCAACGGCGCCGCTTTTGAAGACGCGGGCAAGATGTACTGGGACATCGCCGGGAACCTCGGCAAGAACGCCGCCACCCTGACCAGCGAACACTGGACCGGCGACGCGGCGAACTCGTTCAACAGCTTCATCCAGATTGTCGCCACCGGCGCCCTGTACATCGCGAAAACCTGCTGCGACTGGCTGAAAAAGGGTTTCAACAAGCTCGCCGACGTCTCGATCAAAATCGCCGACACCTGCGCCACCCTGCTCAACACGGTCATCGAGAAACTCGTCAAGCTCGCCGCGAAGGTCATCCCCGGCTTCGGCACCCTGTGGTCGATCGCGGAATGGGTGATCAGCGGCTTCGAGGACTTCCCCTACATCAGCGACGCGCAAGATATCGTCAGCGGCATCCAGTCCATCATCACCCTCTTCGAGAACCTGGAATCCCTGGTCCAGTCCGCCAACGCCTATTGGGACGCCTTCAAGTCGGTGGTCGACGCCGTCGGCCACGTCCCCGACATCAACAACACCCACGACGCGGTGGACACCGGCAAGCAGATCAGCCAAAGCATCAGCGACATGCAAGCGGCCCGCGAGGCAATAGACCAGAAAACCGGCGAAATCACCAAGCAACTCGGCGACATGGACTCGAAGGCCCCCAAGTAGGCGTTCGACCCACAGATAAGGAGTCACAGGTGGTCGACCCGTCTGCCTTCGAGAACTTCAAAACCACAGCCATGCTCCGCGCCGAACAACAACTCGGCGACGCAGCAGAACGAGCCCAACAAGCCGCAGCCAAGGCCCAACGCGAACACGATGAGAAGAAGCGGGCAGAACAGCCCCCTTCCAAGGAAGAGATCGACAACCTCAAGGCTTACGCCATCGGCCCAAAGGCGGCCCCGGAGTGGCGGCGCGTCGTGGAGAAAATCGAAACAGGCCAGTTGAGTTGGGAGGCCATCGCTTCCGGCAAAGTCGGCGACGACCCCGACTTCTCCGCCGCCGTCTCAGCACAAAACCGCTTGGCAGCGGAACGAGCAGTAGCCGCCCAACAACAGAAGTCACAACGAGACTGGGACGACGACGACTTCTCCAACAACTCTTTTATGGACAAACGCAAGCCGTAGCTTGGTCGAACCGCTCGGGCTGCTACGGGGGCTGGGCGGGGTAGGTTGGCTGCCCAAGCCCATCGGGCGTCGGTCTCCCGCCTTGCCCAGCCCACCACCGAAAGCGACAGGCCAAGACCAACAGCCTGTTTGGGTGGTTCGCCTTGATTTGGGGGAAATGGGCCTAAACTCGCGGCGCGGGTGGGGTTCCTTCGCCCCGCCTTTTAACCCGCGCAGGCCCATTTCGAGGGGCCCCAAATCAAGGCGAACCACCCAAACAGGCACCCACCACCAGCGCCCCCAACGAGCCAACTCACCCCCGATTAGCCCGCACCAGCAGATAACCCAAAAACGGCCCACCACACACCGCCGTAAGCACCCCCACCGGCACCTCAACCGGCGCCAACACAACCCGAGCACCCAAATCAGCCACCGCCAACAACGCACCCCCACACGCCGCCGACGCCACCAACGCCTGCCCCCGCACCAACCGCAACGCGATCTGTGGAGCCGCCAGAGCGACAAACGCGATAGGCCCAGCAGCGGCAGTGGCAACAGCAGCCAACGCCGCCCCCACAGCCACCAACCCAGCGCGCGCGAACTCCACCCGAGTGCCCAACGACCGAGCCAGATCGTCCCCCAACTCCAACGCCCGCAACGGATGCGCGAGCCGAAACACCATCGGCGCCAACACCGCCAACGAGATCAGAACCGGCACGATGTGCGACCACGACCGACCACTGAGGCTGCCCGACAGCCACACGGTCGCCGCCCGACCCGTATAAAGATCAGCGGTCGTGAGCACATAAGCGGTGACCGACGTGAGCACCGCCGTGACCCCGATCCCCACCAGCACCAACCGATAACCAGTGACCCCTCGCCGATAAGCCAACACATAGACAGCCGCGGCGGCACCCAACGCACCAAGCAGAGCGCCGACAACCACAGCAGGCGGATCGGCCGCGAACACGACGATCAGCAGCACCGCCGCCGTCGCGGCACCAGCGTCCACACCGACGATATCCGGGCTCACCAAGGGATTCCGGGCCAGCCGCTGGAAAATCGCTCCGGACAAACCGAAACTCGCCCCGAGCGCGACCGCGCCCAGCGCGCGCGGCAGTCGCAGGTTCAGGATCACGTGTGCCGTCCGGCGGGTGCTCCCGCTCCCTCCGGCGAGCACGGAAAGCACGTCCCCCAACGGGATCGGGTAATCGCCGAACACCAACGACGCCACCAGAGCGGCCCCGGCGACACCGAACGCCGCGGCCGTGACCACGACCGTCCTCACAGCCGGGCCAGCCGTCGCCTGCGGACCAGGGCGATGAACACTGGCGCGCCGATCACGGCCGTGACGATGCCGACCTGCAACTCCTGCGGGCGGGCGAGCAGTCTGCCCAGGATGTCCGCGGCCAGCAGCACGATCGGCGCGAGGACCGCCGACCACGGCAGGATCCACCGGTAGTCCGTTCCGCCGAAGGCGCGTGCCATGTGGGGAACGGTCAGGCCGACGAACGCGATCGGGCCCGCCAGGGCAACGGCGCTGCCCGCCAGCAGCACGGACGCGGTCACCGCGACGAGTTTGCCCGCGACGACCCGCTGGCCCAGGGAGCGGGCGACGTCTTCGCCGAGGGCCAGCGCGTTGAGGGTCCGGGTCGAGCCGAGGCCGAGGGCGGCGCCGACGGCCACGAACAGGGACGCGGTCCCGATCGAGGACAGGTCCGCCGAGGTCAGCGCCCCGACCGACCAGAACCGGTACATGATGAACGTGGAGACGTCCAGCAAAGTGACCGCGGTTGTCAGACCTGTCAGCGTCGCGGTGAGCGCGGCCCCCGCCAGGGCCAGCTTGACCGGGGTCGGGCCGCCGTGACCGGCCGCCGCGAGGAGATAGACCGCGGCGCCCGCCACGGCCGCGCCGAGGAACGCGAACCAGATGTAGCCGCCCAGGGTGCCCAGGCCCAAGCCCGCGATGGCGGCCACCACCGCCAGCGCGGCGCCCGCGTTGACCGCCAGCACTTCCGGGCCCGCGAGCGGGTTGCGGGTCAGGCCCTGCATGAGCGCCCCGGCGACGCCCAGCGCCGCGCCCGCGAGCAGGCCGACGAGGGTGCGCGGCACCCGCAGGAACGCCACGATGCGCTGGGCGTCCGAGCCGTCCGGGCGCCGCCAAGCGGCCAAGACGTCACCGAAGGCGATGGTCTCGTTGCCGATCAGGACCGAGGCCAGGCAGGTCGCGGCCAGCACGGCCACCGCGCAGGCGAACGCGGCCTGCCTGCTCAGAACCGCTCCGGGTGCAGCAGCCGGGCGATGGCGGCCACCGCGTCGGCGTTGCGGACGCCGGGGCTGATCTCGGCGAAGGTGATCGCGTGGACGCGGTTGTCGCGCACGGCTGGCACGTTGGCCACCGCCGGGTCCTTCCGCAGTTCCTCGATGACCTTGTTCGCGCCTTCCGGGCCGACGTCGGCGCCGCAGCAGGCGGGCACGAGGATCACCTGCGGGGCGCGCTTGATCAACTCCTCGACGCCGATGCGGGTCATCCGGCCGGTGATGTCGTCGAAGACCTGGTCGCCGCCCGCGGCCTCGATGATCGATGTGGCCACGTCGCCCGCGCCGAAGACGCGGATATCGCCGTTGCCCGGACGGTTGATCATGGCGACGCGCGGGCGGTCCGCGACCCCGCCGAGCGTGTTCGCCACCCCGGCCACGGTGGCGCGCATCCGGTCCACCAGCGCCGTCGCCTCCCCCGGCTTGCCCAGGACGCGGCCGAGATCGGTGACGTCCCGGTAGACGCTGTCCAGCGTGGTGTCGTTGGCGGCCAAGGAAGTCTGCCCCTGACCGTCCGCGGTCGGGCAGTACTGGCTGAACAGGTAGGAGCCGATGCCCAGGTCCGCCAGCTCGGCGCGGGTGCCCAGGCCCTCGGTCGTGAACGTCCCGGTGAACCCGGACAGGACGAAATCGGGGTCGAGCCGAAGGAACTCCTCCCGGCTGGGCGCGTCGGTCGGGTAATAGGCGGGTTTACGCTCGTCCGGCCGGAACCGGGCCGCGAACTCGGGCAGGATCGGGTTGTCAAGGTAGCTCGCGCCGACCAGCCGGTCGTCCGCGCCGAGCGCGTAGACCATCTCGATCGCGTTGTGGAACGTGGCCACGATCCGCGTCGGCCGCGTCGCGGGCACCTCGATTCCGCAGTTGCGCACGGCCTCGCCCACCGGGTTCTCCTGAGCCGCAGGCGAAGCGCAGCCTGACAGTGCCAAAAGGACAGTCGCGGCTGCGGCGCGGACTCGGCGCCCGGAGCGGGCGGAAACGGGCGGGCGGGCGCTTTCGACAGCGCGATACGTGCGGACAGGCGCCATGGCGTGTCAGCTCCATCCTCGTGGACCTCACGGAAAAACCCGAGGGCGGTAACCTGACTCCCGAATCGGCCGCCCACGCGGGCGACGCCGTCTCGGTCACAGTGGCGGGACCGCGCCGGACTCGCACCGGCTTCCCCGCACCACGGGCCTCAATGTCGCAGTGACCCTAGCCGCCTGCCCGCCGCGGCACACTGTGACCTAGGACATGCACCCCGGCGGTCCTCAGTGGATGTTCGGCCGCCGAACCGCGAGTGCCCGCCGCCGACCGCGCCCGTGACCCGATAGAGTGGGCCCGCGGTCGGGGCCGGGACTTCAGGGCAAGGAACACATGACTGCTGGGACCTTCGGCACCTACCGGCTCGACGGCGAGCTCGGGCGCGGCGGCATGGGCATCGTCTACCGGGCGTTCGACACCGAACTGGAACGGCACGTCGCCCTCAAAGTGCTGCCCGCCGCGCTGTCAGCCGACCCGGACTTCCGCGAGCGCTTCCGCCGCGAGGCGCGCGCCGCGGCCCGGCTGACCGCCCCGCAGGTGGTGCCGATCCACCGGTTCGGCGAGGTCGACGGGCAGCTTTTCCTCGACATGCGGCTCATCGATGGCACGGACCTGGCCGCGCTGCTGCGGGCGAACGGGCCGCTGGAGCCCCGGCGCGCGGTCGCCATCATCACCGCGGTCGCCGCGGCGCTGGACGCGGCCAAGGCGCAGGGTTTGCTGCACCGCGACGTCAAGCCAGCCAACATCCTCGTCGCGCCCGCGACCGCCGACACGCCTGAGTCCGCCTACCTCGGCGACTTCGGCATCGCCCGCTCGATCGACCCGTCCGACCGGTCGAGGTTGACCACGACTGGCGACACCGTCGGCACGCTCGCCTACATGGCGCCCGAACGGTTCACCACCGACCAGGTCGACCACGGCGTGGACGTGTACGCGCTGGCCTGCGTGCTGCACGAATGCCTCACCGGCGGCAAGCCGTTCCCCGGCGAGGGCGCGCTGGCCATGATGCACGCGCACTGCTACGTCGACCCGCCGGTGCTCGGCGGCCTACTCGCCGCGCTCGGGCAGGTGATCGCGCGGGGAATGGCGAAGAACCCGGCCGACCGGCCCGCGTCGGCTGGCGAGTTCGCCGCCGCCGCCCAACGCGCGCTGACCGCGGCGCCGATAGACCCCCCGACGACGCGGACGCCCCCGACCCGGCCGCCGCTGACGCATGTCCTGACGCGGCCAGCCGGACGGTCGCCGCTGGTCTGGATCGTGCCGCTGGCCGCGGTCGTGGTCGCGGCGATCCTGGTGTTCGCGCTGGTCGTCGTGCCGAATCTGACGATCCCCGGCGCCGCGACCCCCAAGGCGGGCGGCGACCAGGCGGGGCCCGCGCCGACCTGCGCCCAGGACAAGGGGACGCTCACCGTCGGCGTCATCGCCCCGCTGACCGGTGAGATCGCCAGCTACGGGCTGGGGATTCGGAACTCGGCTCAGCTGGCGGTCGACCAGGCCAACGAGCGGTGCGCCGTCCCGGGTTACCGGTTCGTCCTCGACGCCCGCGACGACCAGGCCAAACCGGAGACGGGCACACAGGCCGCGACGGCGCTGGCCGGGGACGCGAGCGTGGTCGGCGTGGTCGGCACCCTGAACTCGTCGGTCGCCCGGGCCACCGCGCCGGTGCTGGCCGCGAAGACGATCGCGCAGATCTCCCCCGCGAACACCTACCCCGAGCTGACCCGGGGGCCAGCCAACAGCCCGGACCGCCAGCACGACAACTACTTCCGCGTCTGCGCGACCGACGATCTCCAGGGCCCGTTCGCCGCCGACCACCTGGCCGAGACGGGCAAGACCCGGGTCGCGGTCGTCACCGACGGCAAGGTCTACGGCGAACTCCTCGGCGCCGAGTTCGAGCGCCGCGCCGCGGCCAAGGGCATGACCGTCGTCGCCCGGGAAATCGTGCGGGACAACGATTTCAGCGGCGCGCTCCTGCGGATCACCGCGGCCGCGCCGGACGCGGTCTACTTCGGCGGCGAGTACCCGCAGGGCGGTCCGCTGGCCAAGCAGGCGGCCGACGCGGGACTGGCCGTCCCGGTCGTGGGCGGCGACGGGATCTTCGCCGACGAGTACCTCGCCGCGGGCGGCCGCGACGGCGACCTGGCCACCGCGGTCGGGGCGCCCGCCAGCGAGATCGCGACCGCGGCCGATTTCGTCGCGGCGTACCAGGCGCGCGGCTTCGGCGAGCCGTTCTCGACCTACGGCCCGATGGCCTACGACGCCGCCAACGTGATCATCGCCAGCGTCGCGGCGACCGTCGGCGACGGCGACTGGGACCCCGGCCTGCGCCCCCGCCTGCTCACCGCGATCGGCGCGCACACCGGAGCGGGCGCCACCGGCCCGCTCGGCTTCGACGAGTACGGCGACACGACCAACCCCACGCTCACCGTGTACGAGGTGCGCGGCGGCCAGTGGCACACGGCGCGCGTCGGCACGGTAAAACGCTGAGATCGCCCTCGTGCGGCGGGCTCCACCGCACCGGGCCGCACGAGGGCGAACAGCATGGCTGACGAGGGAAGTCAGCCCTTGACCGTTCCGACGATCTGGTTCACCTGGTCGAGCCCTTGCACGACGGTGGAACTGACCGTCCCCGCCGTGAGGTTGCCCTGCCCCAGCGCGTCGTCCACGACGCCTCCACCGGTTCCGGCGACCTGGCTGACCCCGTCCAGCGCCTGAGACGCCACCTTTCCGATCTCGCTGACCGTCGCTGCCCGCTCGTCGGTGGCCGCCACCGCGACTCCCGGAATCCACATGCCGGACAACACGATGGCCAATCCGGTCGCGAAAACTGCCTTCTTCACCATTTTGCGCACCTTTCCGTTGATTTACTCGCCAGGCGAAACTAGCCGGTGTACTTGATCGGCAGCGGCACCTCGATCTTGTGGCCGCCCGCGGGCCGCACGTCGATTGAGGTGGACGAATACTTCACCAGACAGTTCTCCTTCGATTCTCCGTACCACTGGCAATACCCGGGCTCGGTGTCGAACGTGAGCCGCATACGCACCGGTTTCCCATAGCTCACCCAGATGCCCTGCTGCGGATGACACACCTGAAACGCACCCAGGGAGTTGTCAAAGTAGTCATCGCAGGAGGCGAGCACCTGCTTCCCCGGACCGGTCAGCGACATCTCCGACGCCTGAACGAACCCGGAAAGAGCTCCGGAGGTTCCGTCATTATGCGCGAGCGTCCCGTCACTGCCGAGGACACTGCCCGAAGAAACGGACTTGGGGATCTCGTACGAGACCGGAGGATGATCGGACACAACGTCTTCCGGCCATTCCGAGCTGAAGATGACATCGACCGAACGCTTCCCACCCTTCGGGCCGACCGCGAAAGCGACATCGCCTTCGGTATTCTCCCACTTAATTTTCGCGCCCTGCGACAAGAGCTCGGCGACGGTGCCGGGAGGTTCCTTGGCCCAATCACGTCGCCCTTCGTTGGAGGTGTACGCGTCCCAAGCCGCCTTGGCGAGCCCGTAGGTGGTCAGCGCGAAAGTGATGGCCGCACCCAGTGGCGGAAGGCTCATCGTGGCCGCCACCGCGGCCAGCGAGAGGGTGGCGACGATGACGCCCTCGATATCCTGTTTCTGCACCGAGTTGGCAAAGCTGACAGTCTGCCCCAGGACGGGAACGATCCCCGCGATGGCCTCCACCTTGTCCATGGTCGAGGCGCCGCTGTCGGCCAGCGCCCCCACCGCGTTGACGCCCCACACCAGCCACTGCCCCTTGGTCGGCTTGAGCCTGTTCGCGTACTTCTGCAGTGGCGGCGTGGTCAGAGCTTTGTCGAACGCGAGATTGAAGAACTTTTTGGTCGCCCCGGGAGTCACCTTGGCGCCCCGGGGCGGCCGCGGGACCGCGTCCTTGAACGCCTGGAAATCCACGACCTCCGAAGCCGTCTTCCGAACCAGCTCCGGTATTCTTTCCCAGGCGCGACTGTCAAGTTCACACACCTTGTCAGTGCTGCCCTCGGCACACGACTCGGCGATTTCCAGCACGGGCACCTTGGTGTCCGCGATGGATATCTCACCAGCCTCTTCCACTGCCCGCGCCGCCGCTTTCGCGAAATCCCGCTCGTCCCCGGCGGCGGGCCCGGCCCGGGCAACGGGAGCGACCACCACCCCTGCCACCACACAGGCGCTGAGGACGACCGCCACGCGCCGCGATAACGGCGACGCTGTTTTCTGGAAACCACACGATGAAACCCGCAACAAGAGCCCCGTTCCCTTCATCGGCCCAGTGGCATTCGCCAGCCGTCGGTACGGCATCTGGCGGGCACCGGATTCCATCCATCGGCGCAAACCATGCGCGATCCAGGTCGGGTTCACCTGGTTGTCGGCAGCGCGCCGACCATGATCACGTTCAGTGCGCGGATCGGCCGAATGCGGGTGACACGATTGGCCGCCGGTTTCCGCGCACGACCCGGTCACCTGACTCAGCGAACACGCGGACGGATGCCGCAGTGGAGTCAGGAGGGCGGCGAGTCAGCGGCGGGGAAACCGGGCGGCAGGTCGAAACTGCGGTCCAACTCGCCCGCGCGGGTGTCGATGTGGAACACGATCCGGCCCGGCAGGCAGGAGGACAGGTCGGCGAACACCATCACGTAGGTCACCTCAGCCGCGTTGGTGAACCACTGGGCGCGGCCGGGGACGGGAACCTCGCAGTGCCCGCCGGGGTCGGTGTCGGGCAGCGGCAGCACGGCGGGGGTCAGCGGCAGGCTGGAGGTGTTCGGGGCGCCGAGGCGGAGCAGCACCCGGTCGCGCCAGGGCGCCGTGCCGGTGTTGACCAGGCGGGCGGTGAGCACGAACAGCTCCCCGCGCTCGACGCGGACGGACACCGTGGACGCGGCGCGGTCGATCGCGGCGGCGTCGCCGGGGACCGGGGCGAAGCGGGCGCCGGAGTTCCCCAGGGCCAGGCGCGCCTGCAACTGCTGGAGCATGCTCTCCTGCTGGCCGCCGTACCGGTCGAACAACTGCTGGTAGTGGGCGGCGTGCCGCACGCCGATGTGCCGGGCGACCAAGAGCAGCGGCGCGTGCCACCACTTGTTCCCGGCCAGCCGGGAGACCACCCGGGTCCACTGCCGCAGCCGCAGCGCCGGGGTGGACGGCGGCGCCGGGTCGATCCGGGCGACCGGGCCGCGCAGCACGGCGACCTGCTCCAGCGGCGCGCCCGCCGCCGTCAGCGCCGCCGCGATCTCCTCCCACAGCGTGGCCGGGAGCTGGGCCTCGCCCTTCTCCAGCCTGCTCAGCCGCTGCCTGCTCAACCGGTTCGCGGGGAGCCCGTGCTCGACCAGGCGGTCCAGGAACGCGGTCAGAGACAGCTCGCCGCGCAGGGCGCGCAGCGCCGCCACCCGCTCATCCGACATGGTCCGGCCACTCCGGGTAGGGGTCGATGAGGTCCGCTGGCGGCACGATCAGGGTCGAGACCAAGCCCAGCAGAGTCGTCGGGAAGCAGTAGGTGCCGTCCGGCCAGCCCATTTTCACGCACACCCGGTACGTCCCCGGGGTCGTCGGCGCGCGCAGGACGAAGCGGATCTCGGCGGTGTCCGCACCGGGCTCGGTGTCGGGGACCGGCGCGAGGGGCGGGGAGGCGATGCCGGTGGCGGTGTCGCCCACCCGGTACAGCAGGCGGTCGCGCCACGGGACCGACCCGGCGTTGCGCAGCACGTAACAGGTGGTCACCAGGCTGCCGGGCGCGACAAGCGTCCCCTCCGGCTCCTCGACCTCGCCCGCGTTGAGCGAGGCGTCCTGGGCGAACGGCAGCCAGGACGCGTCCCGGGGCTGCCGGTCACGCAGCGCGGCCAGCTCCCTGGCCTGGGCGCGCAGCAGGTCCCGGGCTGGCTCGTCCAACTCGCCGAGGTCGCGGGCCAGGAACTCGTACTCGCCGCCCGGCGGCACGTGGCCGGGCAGGTCGCGCAGCCTGCGCGGGAGGTCGCGGAGCTGGTCGGCCTGCAACGCGACGCTCCAGGTGTGCATGTCCACCAGGAACCCGTCGGCCCCGAAGGCGACGTCGTAGGCGCGCACGAGCCAGGCGGGGACCCGGCTGGCGTTGAGCCGGTTCTTCTCGACCTGGCTGTGCCGCGCCCACGCGGGGAGGGTGCCCAGGTCGAAGCGGCCGTGGTCGCCGCGCTCGACGCGGCGGACGTAGTCGCCGGTGACCCGGTGCGGCGTCGAGGGCGCCCGCCCGCCGGGGGTCGGCGCGTCGCGCACGTCGGTGTAGAGGTCGTCGATGGTCTCGTTGAGGATCGCCACCGTCTCGCCCAGGTTGATCCCGACCGCCATGCGCAGCTGGCGCATCGCCACGGACAGCTCGCGGTTGGCCAGGACGTGGACCGGCGCGGGCGCGGGCGGTCGGCCGCGCAGCACGGCGCGGGCGGCCCGGCCAGCCGCGGTGGTTAGGTTAGTGCGCAATATTGGTCCTGTTCCACGCTGTGGCCATGACCGAGAAGCCTTCCACTTCCTTCTTCATCAACTACCGCTCCTCCGACGAGCCGCTGGCCGCCGCACTGCTGGACACCGCATTGTGCCTGGGTTTCGGCTCCGAGCGGGTGTTTCTCGACGGCCGGTCCATGGCCGTGGGCACCCGCTTCGACAAGGCTCTACTGACCGCGGTGCGCAACTGTGACGTCCTGCTGGTGGTCATCGGCGAGCGGTGGCTCACGGCGCTGGACGAGCACGGGCGCAGGCTCATCGACCGGCGCGGCGACTGGGTCCGCCGGGAGATCGCCGAGGCGGGCCGCGCGGGCGCGCACGTGGTGCCGGTGCTGGTCGACGGCGCGCCCCGGCTGACCGAGGCCGCGTTGCCGCCCAGCATCCGCTGGCTGGCGCGCACCCAGTTCGCCCGGCTGCGCCACGACCACTGTCGGCAGGACCTCGCGCACCTGATCACCCGGCTGCGTGCGCTCGCCCCTCGGCTCGCCGAGCGCGCGGGCGACGATTCGAGCGCGGCGTGAGCCGCCGAGTCACAAAAGGACTGTCGGCGCGCTCCGCTATTGTCGCTGGCACCACCGGCCCGGGGCGGGCCGAAGCTGAACACGGGGGTTTGGCGAATGGACTTCACCGTCGACATCGGCGGGCTGCAAGCGCTGGGCGAGAATCTCGACCGGACAGTCGAGAACATCGACAGCGCCACCCGCAACCTGGCGGATCTGGGGCCGGACTCGATCGGCCCGGAGGAGCTGGACGAGGCGTGCGCGGACTTCCGGTCCGACTGGGAGGAAGGGCTCGACAAGATCCGGGACGCGGTCGAGAAGGTCCGCGGCGGCATCGACCAGACCAAGCAGTCCTACGCCGAACTGGAGAACGCCCTGCGCGAGGGGTTCACCAAGATGGCGGCCGACCTGGGATCGGGGCCGACCAGTGGCTGACTCGGACTTCCCCGCGATCGGGTTCGACCCCGCGGTCGGCAACGTGGCCTCGGTGCGCGACCTGGCCAAGCAGATGAGCACCACCGGCACTTACGCCAAGGAGGCCTACGAGGTCCTCAAGGGCATCCAGGACAAGCAGGACATCTGGACCGGCGACGCGGCGCAGGCGTTCGGCCGCAAGCTCGGCGAGCTGCCCAAGTACCTCGATGACGCGCACTCGTCCCTGGTGGACGCGGGCAAGGCGCTCACTACCTGGGGCGACCGGCTGGAGGCCCACCAGCGGACCGCGCAGGACCTTGAGCGCCAGGCCCAGGCGGCGAAGGCGGACTACGAGGCCAAGAGCACCGCGGCGACGAGCGCGCGCAGCGCCGCGACGCAGCAGTCGGATAACGCCGACCTGCACAACGACGCGGTCAACAAGATCAACGCCGCGAACGCGGCCTGGGACCGGCTCGAAGACCTCCGCGGCAAGGCCAAGACCCTGCGCGACACCTGGGAGGACGACGGCCGCGCCTGCGCCGACGCGCTCGGCAAGGCCGCGGGCAAGGCCCCCAACAAGGCGTTCTTCGAGTCCTTTGGGGAGCTGTTCGATGACGCGGGCAAGTGGTTCAAAGACCACCTGGGCGACATCGGCGACATCGCGGGCATCGTCTCGGCGGTGGCCGGAGCGCTGGCGTTCATCCCGGTGCTGGCCCCGGTCGCCGGGCCGATCGCGCTGATCGCGGGCGGCATCGCGCTCGCCGCGCACGGCGCGGACATGGTCGTCAACGACAAGTGGGACGACCCGAACGCGTGGGTGTCGCTCGGCGGCGACATCCTCGGGGTGATCCCCGGCGTCGGCGCGGTCAGCAAGGGGTTCGGGGCCGCCGCCGACGTGCTCAGCGGCGCGGACCGGCTGGTCGACGTGAGCCGAGGGGCGACGGCGGTGCTCGACGACGCGGGCGAGGCCATCGTCAAGGGCGGGCAGGCGTTCGCCCGGGAGGCGGGCCAGGTGGCCGAGCCAGCCAAGGCGTTCCAGTGGATCGCCGAGAAGACGGTGGGCAACCCGCTGCTGGTCGGCGACAGCGTGGACCTGGCCGCGAAGGCGTTGCAGAGCAGCGCGAACGTCGGGTTGCAGGTGCCCGGCGCGGTCGGCCTGTTCGACAACAGCCAGCCGGTCTCCGACGTGAAGAACGCGGCAGGCTGGGCCGCGGGCATCCTCAACGGCATCCAGATCAGGTAGGCGGCATGAGCACAGGCGGGATCAACACGACAACCACCCTGGAACCGCACCGCGCCACGCCAATGCGGTTCACCGTGCCGGAGCAGTTGCACGAGATCGACCTGACCGAGGACGCCGAGCAACGCGTCCAGCGCGCCTACCGCAACGCCGCCGCGGTCATGCGCGGCGCGACCGAGCAGCAGTTGGTGCACGTCGTCTACACCCAGGAGCTGATGATCTCGCGGCTGCTGTCCGAGGGCGCGGTGTACGCGGGGCAGCTAGTGGCGCGCTCGGACGCCGACCCGGCGAAACTGGCGATGGCCCAGTTCAGCGTGCTGGTCAAGCCCGCGGTCCTGGACGCCGAAGCGCCGCTGCGCGCGGTCGCCGACGGGCTGCGCCAGCCCGGCTCCCGCCGCGAGGTGGGCTTCGCCGACTACCCGGCCGGGGAGGCGCTGGTCGTCGGCGAGGAACTGCGGGTGCTGCTGCCCACCACCCCCACCGGGGCCGAGATCCCGAACGCGCACCTGGTCCGCCAGGCGCAGGTGATCTTCGCCTGCCCGGACCGCGCGCACATCGCGCTGTTCACCGTCTCCAGCGAGCAGCTCGCCGACTGGGGCGAGTACGTCGCCATCCTCGACGGCATCGCCCGCAGCGTGTCGTTCCGCAACCCCGGCGAGCGCTCAATCGCCGACCGGCTCGCGGAGTAGCGCGGTGGGCGCCGTCATCGGCAGTTCGCTGCTCGCGCTGGTCGCGCTCTGGGTGCTCGTCGGGCGGGTGCGGGCCCGGTTCCAGAACCTGGAGCAGGGCATCGCCCGGGTGGGCAAGCAGTTGCGCGCCAACATGACTCCGCAAGGCGAGACGTCGGTGGAAATCTGGGACTGCCACCCGCTGACCGTTCCGATGATCAAAGAGGTGGCGGCCGGGCAGCGCTACCGGTTCACCGAAGAGGGGTTCAGCCGCCGCAACGGCGCCCGCGTGCTGCGGTTCGTGCCGCGCAAGACGAAACCGGTGAGGAGGTCCCTTGACTGACCGGACCGCGCTGTGGATTCTGCTTCCCGCGCTCGCCCTGCTGCTACTCACCGCCATCGCCACCATGGTCTGGCCGACGACCGGCTCCCGCCGCGCCCGCCAGAACCGGCACCGCGCCGACCTCGCCGACATCCTGGCCCGGTCCGATGGCGCGAGCCTGGAGCTGGATTGGCTGCGCTACGGGGAAATCCCGAAGCCGGACCTGCTGGCCCTGGCCGAAAAGCACCACTGGCGCCCGCACGCGGAGGACATCGGCCCGGACGCGTGGCTGCTGCGCTTCACCCGCGCCGATCCCCCGCCCTGACACCGGTCGAAAAGCGACACATCACCACGAAAAGTGTCACGTTCTCCGCCTGAACCGGGATAGGTCGTAACAACCCGGGAGGTGGCGATGATCAAGCCGATCAGTGGTGTGCAGTCGGTTCTCCCCTTGATCGACCACATCGTTGAGACCAGGCCGCACCTGCCGCCGCTGGTCATCGGCGTGCTCTCGGCGGACCCCGACGAGGCCCGCGTGTTCGTCGCGGGCTACCGCGACCGATTATCCGACATCGGACGGCGTTCCTTGGTGCCCAGCGCGCATGCCGGAAAGGTGACTGCGGGCATCGCCAAGGTAGCGACATCCCCGGACGTCAGCCTACTGGACGAGATCGCCAAGCAACTGCGGTTGAGCGTGCCCACTGGCGCGGGCAAGCGATGGCGTACCAAGCAATTCCGCCTCTGCCTGGACGTGATCCGGGCTTCGGGGAACGTCGAAACGACGACGGCGGACGGCGCCCGCGATCAACTATTGACCTGGCTCTATTCCCGGTGGGAGAAGCGGACGAAGCTACTTTCCTGGGTGAAGGCGATGGCCGCGGGTGACCTGCCGGTTAGCATCATCGGGTTCATCCTCAACGCCCTGCTAAGCGGGCCCACCCGTTGGTGGTTCGGCAGACGACTCAACAGCCGCAGGCTCCGCTGGTTCGGCGAGCACCTGGCCAACGCCACCGGGCTGCAACACGGCGACTTCCTCGACCAGGCCGTGTATCTGTTGCCCGACAGCGGGTTGGAGGACGTCACGGCCCTGCGCAGGCGCGTGCTGTTCGACGCGCTGCTGCACGATATCGCCCTGTTCGTCCGGCGCCGACGGTTCCTGCCGCACCGCAGGCGGCGGCAGTGGACGCCGGTGCTGCTGTTGGACGCCACCGGCTCCCCCGCCGCCGACCTAGTGGACCTGTACGTCGAGCTGACCAGGACCACGCAGACCATGCCGCTGCTGGTCATGGCCGCGCTGAGTGAGAACGCGACCGGGGCCACTGCGACCGTCCTCGATATCGACAAGGCCGCGCCCGCCTTGCGTTCCCTGGTGAACAAGACCGAGGCCGACCCACCGCGCCGCCTGGCGCTGCGCCTGCCGCCGGACCCGCCGGTGGACCAGAGCGCCAAGACCTACTTGCGCACGCATCGCCGCGTGACGCCGAAGACCCCCGGACGCCTGTCGGCCTGGGCGCCGCTCGCCCTCACCGCGCTGCTGATCGCGACGGTCGGCGGGATCGCCGCTTACCAGTTCGCCCTCGGCGGCTGCTCCGACACGCGCGTGGACGCGCTGGGGCAGCGGGTGGGCATCATCGAGGAGGATTGCAGCTTCGACCAGCCCGCCTCGGCTCCCGGCGTGCCGAACCTGTCCGACCTGGAGCAGGCCGTGTTCGCCAACAACGCCGTGGTGGACCGGATGCTGGACAAGAACAACCAGAAGCGCTACTACCGGGAGATCGTGTTCTTCGCGCCGCTGACCCGCCCGAACACCGCGGAAAGCACGGCCCCGCCGAACTCGATCTGGCAGTTGCGCGGCGCCGTCGAGGCCCAGCGCGAGCACAACGACGACGCGGCGAGCGACGTCAACCGGGTGCCGATCAAGCTCATCCTGGCCAACAGCGGCGACCGGTTCGCCGAGGGCGACTGGGTGGCGGCCCAGATCGCCAAGCGGCCGCAGTCGGACAACAAGGGGTTGGCCGCGGTCATCGGCATCTCGCAGAGCAGGCCGATCGCCAGCAAGGCCATCCGGGACCACCTCAAGGACATTCCGGTGATCGGCAGCAGCATGTACGGCAGCCGGATGGCCGAGAACGACAACATGTTCCTCTCCGCCCCGCTGAACGCGGCGTTCGCGGAGCGGATGGCGGCCTGGCTCGGCGAGCGCGGTTACGGCTCGCGGGCCGCGGTCGTCTACGACCCCGCCGACGACTACTTCAGCCGGGAGCTGCGCGACCTGCTGCGCGCCCGGGGCATCGGCTCGCCGGAAACCGACATCGAGATCGAGGAAGGCGACAGCGCCGACATCGCCGACCGCGACATCGCGGCGATGTGCGCGAACGCCGACAGCCGTATCCCGGTGCTCACCAACCGCGCCGACCAGGTGCTGAAGTTCCTCGACCGCGCGAAGAACATCGATAGCTGCACCCGCCGCCCCACCCCGCTGCCGATCCTGTCCGGCCCCGGCCTGATCGTGGAAGCGGCCACCGGCACGCTCGCCGAGCGCTACCCGTGGGCGCGCCTGACCATGACCAGCCTCGCGCCCAGCGCCGTGGAAAGCGAGGAGTCCACCGGCCGCGACGCCTTCCGAATCGCGGCCGCGGCGATCAAGGAGGCGCAGACCTCGGCCAAGGGGGTATGGAAACCGGCCCTGGCGCGGAGCATGCTGCAGAAAACCGAGGTATTCGAGACGCTCGGGCTGCCCAAGCTCAATGACGCCAGCCAGCCGAACCGAATCTGGCTGATCGACCTCGTGCCCTGAAAAGCGTATTTCTCCCTCTTCACGGTCCATGCCTCGTAGCGCCGTCAACGCCGGGTCGTGCGTGATTTCGGAGAAAGCCGGACCGCCACGAACAACGCCACGGCGATGGCGAGCGCTCCGATGACGATCTTTTGGAAGACGTCGGCGTAATCGCTGACTAGGTGCCAGTTGGCGCCGAGGGCGTATCCGGCTCCGACGAAGATGGTGTTCCAGATCAGGCTGCCTAGGGTGGTCAGCAGGAGGAACTTGCCGACGTGCATTCGCTCGACGCCTGCGGGGAGGGAGATGACGCTGCGGAACAGCGGGACCATGCGGCCGAGGAACACCGCTTTGCTGCCGTGTTTGGCGAACCAGGCCGCGGCGCGGTCGAAGTCGGCCACCTTCAGCAGGGGGATCTTGGCGATCAGCGCGCGGGTCCGCTCGCGGCCGAGCAGTGCGCCGAGCAGGTAGACGACGACCGCGCCGAGCACCGAGCCCGCCGTCGTCCAGGCCAGGGCCTCGACAATGCCGAAGGTCCCCCGGCTGGCCGAGAATCCCGCCAGGGGCAGCACCAGTTCACTCGGAATGGGTGGGAAGAGATTGTCCGCGCCGACCACGATGGCCGCGCCGGGCCCGCCGAGCGAATCCATCACGTCGACCGCCCAGCCCGCCAATCCGCCCACTGGCTCGGCGGTGTTTTCGGCTAGCGGAAAGTGTGTCATGAATACCCCCCGGTGATTTTCGCGCTGCGGATCAGCGGCTGGTGGCAAACCTATGGACCGTTCGACACGCCGACAATGCGGGAAACCACCCAGGGCGCGGGGAAAACCACCAGAGGAATGGTGCGGTAAACCGCAGTACCGTCGCCCGCGCGGTCGGCTACCTTGGCGGGGTGGACGACACCGCCGCCTGGGCGCCGCTGCCCCAGGACCTGAGCGCACGCGCGCTGGCCGCGCGCTGGCTGCGGGCGGTGGCGAGCATCCTGGCCGGGGCGGCGACCGGGCTGGTCGGGTTCGGCTACCTGGTGTGGACGGTGCTCGCCGCCGTGCCGCGGGTGATTCCGGGGCCGCACCGCGAGCGGATCGCGCGTGCGGTGGACAAGCAGGCCGTCCGGCTGGCCGGGATGGAGTTGCGCCGGGTCGCCCGGTTCCACGGCCCGGTGCCCGCCGATGTGCTCACCCCGAGCCGCTGCCGCCGCTACCTCGCGTTGCGCTGGCTGGTCGGCGGGCTGGGGCTGGGCGTGTTGCTGATGCTGCTGCTGTGCTTCGTCGTGGCGGCCTCGATGCTCTCGGCGTGGGTCTTCGACGGCGGCTGGGGGCTCATCGAGAGCGGCGGCGACCGGGTCGACACCTGGCTGGTGGCGCTCGCGGCGCTGCCGGGCGCGATGCTCACCTTCGCCAGCGCCGCGGGCGTCCTCGGCGTCGGCACGCTCGACCGCTGGCTGGCCGCAGAGACGCTGGGCACCAGCCAGCAGGCGCTGCTGCGGCAGCGGGTAGTCGAGTTGACCAACACCCGCGCCGAGGTGGTCGAGGCGGTCGATGACGAGCGCAGGCGCATCGAGCGCGACCTGCACGACGGGGTGCAGCAGCGGCTGGTCGCGCTGGGGATGCTCGTCGGGCGCGCGCGCCGGGCGGCCGCTGGCGCCGACCCGCAGCGCGACCTGCTGGAGCAGGCGCAGGCCGCCGCGCAGGACGCGATCAGCGAGTTGCGCGAGGTGGCCAGCCGGGTGTACCCGGTCGGGCTGGACGACGCTGGCCTGGCCGCGGCGCTGGAGTCGCTGGCCGAGCGGTCCAGCGTGGCCGTGCGGCTCGACTTCGGGCTGACCGGGCGGCTGCGCTCGACGCTGGAGACGGCGGTCTACTTCGTGGTGTCCGAGGCGGTGACCAACGCGGCCAAACACGCCGACGCCAGCCTGGTCGAGGTGTCGGTGGCCCGCCGCGACGACCGGGTGCGCGTCGTGATCCGGGACGACGGCGTCGGTGGGGCCGACCCGACCGGGACGGGCCTGTCCGGCCTGGCCCGCCGGGTCGCCGCCGTCGACGGGCTGTTCTCGGTGCGCAGCCCGCGCGGCGGCCCCACCGAGGTGACGGCGAGCCTGCCGTGCGGGTGATCCTGGCCGAGGACTCGACCCTGCTGCGCGAGGGCTTGGTCCGGCTGCTGACCGAAGAGGGCTACGACGTGCTCGCCGCCGTCGACAACGCCCCGGACCTGCTGCGCGCCACCGCGGCCCACCGGCCCGACGTCGTGGTCACCGACGTGCGGATGCCGCCGACGCACAAGGACGACGGCCTCCGGGCCGCGCTGCGCATCCGCGGCGAGTGGCCCGAGATCGGCGTGCTGGTGCTCTCCCAGTACGTGGAGAACCGCTACGCCACCGAGTTGATCACCAGCGCCGCGGGCGGGGTCGGCTACCTGCTCAAGGACCGGGTCGCCCAGGTGGACGAGTTCCTCGACGCGCTGAGCCGGGTCGGCGCGGGCGGCACCGCGTTCGACCCGGAGGTCGTGCGCAGGCTGCTGAGCCGCACCACGCGCGTCGACCCGCTGGAGCGGCTCACCCCGCGCGAGAAGCAGGTGCTCGCGCTCATGGCGCAGGGGCTCACCAACGCCCGGATCTCCGAGGAGCTGCACATCTCGCAGAGCGCGGCGGAGAAGCACATCAACGCGATCTTCGACAAGCTCGGCCTGGCCCGCTCGACCGGGCTGAGCAGGCGGGTGGTCGCGGTGGTGAAGTACCTGGGCAGCTAAGCGGCCCGGGTGTCACATCAAGGCGGGAACTCGGGGGGCATTCACCACGACTACCGGCTTGTGGGTAATTCCTCGCTTCAGCCGGACCGAGAAAACGGGCCTCGATGAGCCCCCGCCTGACCAGCCTGCCGCGCCCCGTCGCCGACTTGGTCGCCGACACCGGCGGGACCTGTCGGCTCGGGCCGGACTGCGCCGGGCTCGCGCCGCTGCTGGCCCGGACCGGGTGGACGTGTTCGGGCTCCGGGGACGCCGACATCGAGGTCCGCCGGGTCGGCCAGGGGTATCTCGGCCTCGCTGACGGGCAGGCGACAACGCTATCGGACGCGGTGGCGGTGTCCGGGTGGGCGGCGGCGGTGTCCCGGTCGGACCGGGTGGCGCGCCGGGCCGATCCGGGGCGGGTGGCGGCGGCGCTTGCCGACGCGGCGGTAGTCAGCGCTTACCTCACCACGGACAACGCTGACGGCGTGCCTCTGCGCGCGCTCTATAGCGACCGCGCCGCGCTGGGCGAGGCGGTGGCGCGGGTCGGCGCGCGGCTGGGCGTCACCGAGACCCGGGTGGCGGCGTCGGCGCTGCACTTCGGGATCGTGACCCGGGTGTGGTCGGTCGCGGTCGGCGCGCTGGCAGGCGGGGTGGTGCCCGATGTGGACCGGGTGCGGTTCCGGCTGACCGGGGACGCGTTCGTGCGGCTGTCGCTGCCGGAGCCCGGCGGCTGGACCGCGCCCGCCGACCCAGCGCCGCTGCTGTCGCGCCTGGTCGTCGACGGGCACCTACGGCCACTGCACCACGCGCTGCGGGCCGCGACCCGGGTGGCCGAGGGGCTGCTGTGGGGCAACGCGGCAGCCGCCCTGCGGATGGCGGCGGACACCGGCGGCGCGCCCGCCCGGCGGCTGTTCGCCACCCCGGAACTCGCGGCCGCGCTGTCCCCGGACGGCACCCGGCGCAGTTGCTGCCTCTACTACCGCACCCCCACCGGCCCCGTCTGCGGCGACTGCCCGCTCGACGGCGCGGCGGTCACGGCCTGCCGGGGCACACCATCCGCGCCGTGACCACGGCGAACCGGGCGCTGAAACACGTCACCAGTCCACACAGCCTCCTCAGACGCCGGTCGCGCCGTCTATGCGTTCGCGGATGAGGTCGGCGTGGCCGATGTGGCGGGCGTATTCAGCGATCATGTGGGTGTAGATCCAGCGCAGGGTGACGGCGCCGCCGGGGAACGGGCTGGTCTGGGCCAGGTCGCGGGCGGCGCAGTTGGCTCGGGCGTGGGCCGTCTCGGTTTCCCAAGCGGACAGGGCGGTCTCGAAGGTGACGTCGGCGGAGAGGGTGAATCCGCCGTCGTGGCCGTTCGGGTCGGTCGAGGTGCCGTACAGGGTCGGGGCGTCCTCCCCGGCCAGGACGCGGCGGAACCAGTTGCGCTCGACCCCGGTCAGGTGCTGGACGAGGCCGAGCAGGGTCAGCGGCGACGGCGGCGCCGACGCGGTCCGGAGCTGGTCCTCGGTGAGCCCGGCGCACTTCTCGACCAGGGTCGCCCGGTAGAAGTCGAGCCAGCCCGCCAGGGTCGCGCGCTCGTCGGCGTCGAGCGGCGGCATCGGTCGGGTCGTCATGGCACGAGGGTGCCCCAGGGGACCGACAAGAATCAGGCGCGGACGGCGCTGATCAGGCCACCGCCGCCCGGCTCGCGGCCGAGGCCGTCGAAGAGGCCGGGCCTGCCGTAGGCGGCGGCCCGTTCTGCCGGGTCGGACACCGTGGCCTGCCAGCCGTGCCCGGCCAGCCACGCCACCGGGTCCTCCGGCGCGCCAGAGCGCCACATGCGCACGACCTCCGCGCCGGGGGCGTCGTCCCGCTCAAGGGTGCTCTTGGACTTGTCCAGCCGGTTTTGGCTCACCACGGTCAGCGCCAGCCTGCTGCCCGGTGCGGACAGCGCGCCGATCCGGCCGAGCAGCTCCTCGTTCTGCTCGGCGGTGAAGTACATGAGCAGGCCCTCGGCGATCCACGCCGTGGGGACGGCGGCGTCCAGACCGGCCACGGTGAGCGCGGCAGGCCAGTCGGCGACCAGGTCGGCGGGGACGGTGATCCGCCCGCACCGGGGCGTGGCGTCGGCCGCGGCGAGCACGTCCTGCTTGAAGTCCAGCATCACCGGCAGGTCCAGCTCGAACAGCCGCGTGCCGGGCGGCCAGTCCAGCCGGAACGCCCGGGTGTCCAGACCCGCGCCGAGCAGGACGACCTGGCGGCAGCCCGCGGTGACGGCGGTGTGGGCGAACTCGTCGAGGAAGCGGGTGCGGACCGGGACCGAGCGCAAGAGCACCAGCCAGTTCGGCGGCGCCTGCCGTTCGGCCTCGGCGATGTCGGCGGGCGGCTGCGGCCACCCGGCCGCGGTGAGGAACCGGGCCGCCAGCGGGTCGGCGAACCACCGGTCCGGGCGCGCGCTTTCCTGCGCCCGCAGGGCGGCCACCCCGATCGCGGTCATCCCCACCCCGTCCGGCACGGCGGGCGTCTTGTCGCTCACCTGAGCAAAGATACGGCCGCGCGTTCACTTCACCGCCCGCCGGGTAACCGCGACTCGGACTGCCCGCCCGCGGAAAGGACCGCCCGTGCTCCACGCCCCGCTCGGCGACACCCGCCTCCAGCACCTGGACCGCTACCTCGACACCGCCGCCCACGAGTTGTTCGACCACGACCGGCGCCTGCGCGGCCTCGACCTCAAGGCCGAGTTCCGCGGCGGCGTCGCCCATCTGACCGGAGCCGTGGCCGAGCCGGGGCACCTGCGCCTGGCCCGGGACCTGCTCGGGCGGCTGGCGGGCGTGCTCGCGGTCTGGGACCGGGTGCTGGTCGCGGACCGGGCGCCGGTGATCCTCGACATCGGCTGCGGCGACACCAAGCAGTACCCGGACAACATCGGCGTCGACCTGCGCGCGGCCCGGGACGTGGACGTGGTGGCCGACCTGCGCGACGGCCTGCCGTTCCCGGACGCCAGCGCGGACCGGATCTTCGCCGTGCACGTCCTGGAGCACCTGGTCGACTTCCTGCCCCTGGTGGACGAGTGCCACCGCGTGCTGCGCCCCGGCGGCATCCTGCACGTGCTATCCCCCTGGTGGCGGTATGTGAACGCGGTGGCCGACCCGACCCATGTCCGGCTGCTCGACGTGCAGACGATGAAGGGGATCTGCGAGCGCGCCGACACCGACCTGCGCTGGCACCCGCTGCACGCGGGCTGCGACGGCGCCAGCATCTTCGCGGACCTGATGAAGATCGACGCCGACGCGCCCGCGCCCACCCGCGAGCACATGGCGCGGTTCTTCGACTGACCGGTCGCCGCTGGGATTTGGTCGGCTGACGGCGGCAGGTGGGTCCACCCGTCCTCTGCTTCCGGCGTCACGACCTGGGTCGTGCCGGTGAAACCCGGTCAGACCTGCTCTTACCTACGGGTCGACCGACAGCCTGTGCGTCTCTCGACACAGGTCGGAGGTAACCGTGTTGATCTTCGCCATTCCTGAATCCACACCGCCGGGTGACACCTGAACGGGTCGTTTGCCGCCCTCGGCGCGGGGTAGGCGACCCGGACGACGAAGGCGGGGTTCGGGATGGGGTCGCTGGCCGAGTTGCCGACGCTGGGGTCCGGCCTGGGGCACCGGGACGAATGGGAACCCGGGCTCCGCCAGGGGACTCTCGGCGCGCGGTGGGTGGAGTTCATCGTGGAGCGCTGCGCGGACGTGCCCGCCGGGGTGCGGGCGGGATTGCGGGAACTCGCCCGGACCATGCCGGTGGTGCCGCACGGGGTGGGCCGGGCGGTCGACGTCCCCGGCGAGCCGGACGACACGGAACTGGCCGCGTGCGCCGCGCTGGTGGCCGACCTGGGCGCGCCCTGGTTCAGCGGGCACCTCTGGTTCCCCGACCCGGCGCCGCGCCAGCGGGCGCGCGACCTCGGCCGCGCCGCCCAACGGCTGCGGGACAGCGTCGGGGCCCCGTTCCTGCTGGAGAACGTGGAACACGCCGCGCCCGGCGTGCCGGAGTTCGTCACCGAGGTGCTGGAGCACTGCGAGTGCGGCCTGGTGCTGAACCTGGCCCTGCTCGCCAGGGACTGCCCGGACCCGGCGGGCTTCCTGGACCGGATTCCCGTCGAACGGGTGGTGGAGGTGCACCTCACCGCGGGCGCCGCACCCAAGGGGGCCGCGGTGGAGACGCACCGCGAGCCGGTGCCGCCCCCGGCCTGGGACCTGCTGGCGGACCTGGTCACCCGGGCCCCGGTGCGCGGCTCGGTGGTGGAACGCGACGGCGGCGGACCCCAAGACCGCGCCGAACTGGTCGCCGACCTCGCCAAGGCGGGCGAGGTGCTATCGAGCCGCTGACCGCCGCCGGACCGCCTGACGCGCGGCCGCGGCGAACGGCAGCGGCCGCGCGGGCGCCGTCACAGGCCGACGCGGTAATTGATCACCACGTGCTTGTCGGGCTGACCGCCCAGTTTCACGAAGTTGACGCTGAACCAACCGTAGGCGCCGTTGGAGGTCCGGAAGCAGTACTGGGCGCCGATGGTGCTGGGGGTGAGCGGCCCGGTGGTCGACTGTCCCGCCCTCACCGTCTTGGGGCAGTCGATCTTAGCGGCGGGTTCGGTGCCGTAGTAGTAGTAGTACAGGGCGGCCCGGTTGGCCGTGATGGTCAGATCGTCGCCGAAATACAGGTCGATGTCGCCGTTGGGGCCGGAGACCTGCTCCGCCGTGGCTTCCGGCACGTCGAGGTCGACCCCGTGTCCCGGGTCGAGTCGGATCTGCGCAGACACGTCGTCGTCCGCCGCCCTGGGGGCGGACGAACCAGTGGACGAGCGGCTGGGGCGCGACGTGCTCGACGGCGCGGTGCCCTGCGACGAGGTGACCGGGGACGAGCCGGGGTCAGGCGCCACGGTGACGGTCTCGGTTTTAGTTGCCGTCGCGGCCGCGGCCGCGCCCTGTTTGCGGCCAGCCGCGTACGCCCCAATGATGGCGACGGTCAGGGCGAGGGCCGCGATCACAACGATGACGACGACCCGGCGGCTGCCCGACCGCGCCGGGGCGAGCGGATCACTGGTCTGATTGGCATTTCGCACACGTGCTCCCGAGGACAAGTGCGGTCATCCCCGACCACGATGATCAAACCATGCCCGCCCGAGGCCGCCGCGACCGGATCACGAACCCGCGGCGGACCTCTCGGACCCAGGGAAACGCCAACGGCCCGCCGGTGTCACCGGCGGGCCGTTGGACGGACGTGCGGGGAACTCAGCAGTTGGCGGTGGCGGGCTTGCCCGCGACCCGGTCCTGCAGGAAGGCGAACGCCTCGGCGTTGCCGATGTAGATCGGGGTGATGTGATCCTGGTTGGGGATGACCTTCCAGGTCAGGTTCACCCCGGCGTCGCAGTAGGTCTTGTGCAGCGTGTCAGCCTGGCCGAAGGCGACGATGTTGTCGGCCGAACCGTGGTACTGGTAGACCGGAACCTTGATCGGGGTGGCGCCGAGCTTGTTCTCGGCCAGCCGCGCCGCCCACGCCGGAGTCACGAACACCGACTGGGTGAAGTAGTCCGAGATCTTCTTGTTCGCGTACTTGGTGAGCAACTCGAACGTGCAGGAGTCCTTGCTCATGTCGTCGTACGCGGCCTTGCCCGCCGGGGTGAGCGCGCCGTAGAGGTCAAGCTCGGGGTAGGCGTTGGCCAGGCCGAGCAGGGCGTAGAGGAAGAAGCCCGAACCCCACTTGGCGTCCAGCGGCAGGCCGACCATGACCAGGTCGGCGGGCACGCCACCGGCGGCGACACCGACGAGGTTCAGCTCAGGGGCGTAGGTCGGGTGCAACTGACCCGCCCACATCGCCGCGCCGCCGCCCTGCGAGTAGCCCTTGAGCACGACCTTCGCGTTCGCCGCGACCTTCGTCTCGGAGAACTTCTGCGCCGCGCGGACCGCGTCGAGCGTGGTGCGGCCCATGGACTGGCCGGTCATGTAGGTGGTCTTCGGGTCCGGCTTGTAGCCCTCGTAGTCGGGCATCGCGATCACGTAGCCGCCGTTGATAAAGTCATCGATCGCGGGCTGCTCGTAGTGCGAGCCGGTCTGCTGCATGATCGAGGGGGCGCAGAGGAACGCGGGCCCCTGGGTGCCGGACGCGAGAGCCGCGATCGGCGCGGTGGCCGGGTTCGCGCTCTTCGGCATGATGATCGTGCCGGTCACCGCGATGGGCTTGCCCAGCGCGCTGTTCGACAAGTACATGATCTGCCAGGAGTTGGCGAGCGCCCCACGCGCGCCCGGCTTCGCGGGCCGCCAGCGGATGACGTCGCCCGGCTGCCCCTGCGGCAGCGGTGACGGCGGAATGTAGAAGCTGTCGTCGGCGGGCCCGGTGCCGCCGGGCAGCGGCGGGTTCCCGCTGACGGGAGCCGCGCTGGACGGGGTCACGCCGAGCGCCACGACCGCGGACCCGGCCACAACGGTCGCCATGACGGCCGAGAACACCCGCCCGAGACGCGCGGCACGCGCGGACGACTTCGGGCGGCGACTCTGCCGCGAGCGAGCGAACATACTCAGCACCGCATGTACCTCCGAGCGACGACGGGTCACGAGACCGCTCCGCCCTGCCCGGTTTGCGCGGTGGACACAAAGTTCGGGAGGGACATGTGTGGCATCGTGACTAAATCAACGTGTATTCACTTTGCTGGAATGAGCGTAGCATCTGCGGATTCGCTTCACTAAGGGAAGATTTTTGTCAGATTCGATTACTTTTGGGGGGTGTTATTTATCGGGGTGGGCGGGGAGCAATGGTGTCGTGGGGTGCATTTGGGCTGGTGTGGCGGGGTTCGGGGTTGCTCTGGGTGGCGTGGGTTGGGTGGGGTTGCTCGATGGGGTGGAGTGGTTTCTTTGGGGCCCCTACGAAGGAAGATCCCGTCGTGGGAAAGACGGGTGGGGAGCCTTCGGCCCCACGACCACGGCAAGTTTAGGGATCTTCCTTCTCCCCCAAAGAAACCACTCCACCCCATCGAGCACCTGGCAGGGTTCGTGCGGCTTCGTGGGGGGCTGGTTGTTGCTGCTCGGTCCGCCCCATCTGGCACCTGGCGGGGTTGGGTGCGGTCTGGTTGGGGGCCGGGGTGCCCTGCTCGCCCGCTGGCTCAGTACAGCTAGGCGACCAGTCCGGCGATCCAGGCGGCCAGTGCCTGTTCTGCTTCCGCCCGGGTCTGGGGTGGGTTGTCGGCGTCGGTGATGAGGAGGGCGGCTTCGATGAGGGCGCTGAGGATGAGGCGGGACAGGACCTTGGTTGGTTGGGGGCGGATCAGGCCTGCGTCTATGGCCAGGGTGAGTGCCTCGGTTAGGAGGGCTAGGCCGAACTCGGCTTCTATGGAGCGCCAGTCGTGCCAGCCTAGGACTCGGGGGGCGTCCAGGAGGGATATCTGGCGGACTTCGGGGCGGGTGCAGGTGTCCAGGAAGGCGGTTAGGGCGGCGGCTAGGCCGGTGGACAGGTCTGGGGCGGTGGTCATGGCGGTGCGGATCTCGGTGGTGATCTCGGCTTCCAGGGTGACCACGACGTCGCGGAAGAGGGCCTTCTTGTCCGTGTAGTGGTGATAGAGGGCGCCTCGGGTGACGCCCGCGGCGCGGACGATCTCGTCGGCGGGCACCGCGTCGTAGCCGCGGGTGGCGAACAGGGCGCGGGCGGCCGTCGTCAGGGCGGTCTTGGTGCCACGGGAGCGGTCCTGCTGGCTACGGCGCATGGCCAGTCAGTGTGCCAAGGGGAACACCTTCTCCCGCGCGAACCCGACGATCAGCTCGCTGAGGGCGGTGGGCTGGTCCTCGGGCACGAAGGTGTAGCTGTCGGGGATCTCCACGATTCGGGCGTTCGGCAGGACGTTGGCGAGGCGGTGGGCCAGCGACAGCGGGAAGAGTCGGTCCTCGGTCGCCCAGGCCAGCAGGACCGGGTGGGGGAAGGCCGCCAGTTTCCGCGCGGCGGCGAGGGTATGCCGCCGGTGCACGCCGCGCAGGAACTTGGCCAGGTCCGCGCGGACGCCGGGGGTCTGCCACGCCGGGTCGATGTAGGAGTGGATCGCCGCGTCGGGGATGGGGCGTTTGGCGACCCAGCCGAAGGCGAACGGGAGACCGCGCACGAACCGGCTGCGCAGCGCCGCCGCGACCAGCCGCATCGAGCCCGGCGCCCTCGCCAGGAGCGGCAGCGGGGCGAACATCGGCGGGAAGAAGCGCTCGAAGGAGTCCGACGGGGTCAGGACCACGCCCGCGACCCGGTCCGGGTGCTCGGCCATCAGGATCTGGGTGAGCGCGCCGCCGGTGTCGTTGGCCACCAGCAGGACGTCGCGCAGGTTCAGCTCGGCCAGGAAGTCCGCGACGAGGCGGGCCAGGCCGGGTGGGCTCAGGTCGGCGTCGGGGGCCATCGGCAGCCGGTGCGCGCCCAGCGGCCAGTCGGGAGCCAGGCAGCGGTAGCCGGCGGCGGCGACCAGCGGCAGGACCTCGCGCCACAGGTCGGCGTTGACCAGTAGGCCGTGCACGAACACCACCGGGCGGCCCTCGCCCATCTCCACGTAGTCCAGCACCCCTTGGCTCAGGTGGGCCTGGCGCGTCCGGTCCAGCATGTCCGTCCTCCCCCATGTCGGTTACATACATACCGTATGTATGTAAATGCGGTTTGACCATACCCCTCTCTGGGGTTATATATGGGGTTATTGAAGGGAGGGGCATGCCGAAGATCAATGTGTACCTGCCGGACGAACTGGCCGAGGCGGTCAAGGCGACCGGGGTGCCGGTGTCGGCGATCTGCCAGCGGGCGCTGGAGCAGTCGGTGAAGCGGGTGGCCGCGATCCGGGCGACCGTGCTGGGCGATCTCGCCGATGACGACCCGACAGCGCGGCTGTCGCAGTTCACGGAGCGGACGCGGGCGGTGCTCAGGCTGGCGATCGAGCGGGCGCGGGCGGACGGGGCCGCCGCCGTGGGCACCGAGCACCTGCTGCACGGCATGCTCGCCGAGGGCGGAAACCTTGCCCTGCAAGTGCTGCGCGTCTTGGAAGTCGATTCCGAGCAGGTGGGCCGGGCGCTCGCCAGCGCCGGGCGCGCGGTGGCCGGGGACGCGACGCGGTTCAGCGGACCGGCCGCCAACGCGGTGGAACTGGCCGTGACCGAGGCGATTTCCCTGGGGCACAACTATGTCGGCTGCGAGCACCTGCTGCTCGGCCTCGTCGGCGAGCCGGAGGGGACCGCTGGGAACGTCCTGCGGAGCCTGGGCGTCGACCTGCGTTCTACCCGGCGCACGGTCGAGGCAGCGCTCAGCGGCTACGCGCACCTGCGGGCGCAATCCGGTGGTGCGGAGGCGATCGCCGCCGTGGTGCAGCGGGAACTGCGGCCGGTGCTCGACCGGCTCGACCGGTTGGAACAACGGGGAGTTTAAGTGTCCTGTTCGGACTCAGCGGCGCTGTCGATCATGATGGGAGTGGTGTGATGGCACGGGTTCTGCTCGTGGCCACCGGCGATACGATCGCCTACCGGCAGCATTCGGACAGGCCGTCGGTCGCCTCGGGCGCCGAATTGCTCGCGGCGGCTGGCTCGCCGAGCGCGGTGGTGCGGGTCGAGGACGTGCGGGCCGAGCCGAGTTGGGACACCTCTCCGGGGACCATGCTGGCACTGGCGCGGCGGGCGCGGGCCGCGCTGCTCGATGACGGGTTCGACGGCGTGGTCGTCACCCACGGTGTCGACACCTTGGAGGAAACGGCGTTCCTCACCGACCTGACCGCCGGGTCGGCCGCCGGGCGGGGCGGGATCGTGTTCACCGGGGCCGCCCGCTGTCTGGACGAGCCCGGTGGCGACGGCCCGGCCAACCTGGCCGCCGCCATCGCCTGCGCCGCCGATCCGGCCGCGCGCGGGCTCGGCGCGCTGGTCTGCGCGAGCGGCGAACTCCACGCGGCCCGCTGGGCGCGGCTGGCCGACACCACCGCCGGCGCGGTGTTCACCTCAGCGCCGCATCCGCCGGTCGGGCGGGTCGCGGGCGCGGTCACGATCACCGCTCCCCCGCCCCCGCGGCCGCGGTTTGTGGACGGGCTGCCGGAAACCGATGTCGCGCTGATCAAGACCTACCCGGGTATGCCGCCCGCGTTGCTGACCGCGGCCGTCGACGCCGGGGCGCGCGGCGTCGTGCTGGAGGGCACCGGGGCCGGGAACGTGCCGGTCGACCTGTTCACCACCATCGGCGAGCTGACCGAGTGGGACATCCCGGTCGTGCTCGCGTCCCGCGCACAGCATGGCCCCTTGGCCGACGCGCACGACGCCACCGGCCTGGCGACCAAGGTCGGCGCCATCAGCGCCCGCGGCCTGGCCCCGGGACACGCGCGGATCGCCCTGATGGTCGCCCTCGGCGCGGGCGGCGTCCCCGCGGTCCGCGACTGGTTCGACCAATCCGGTTTCTAGTCGGCCGCCTGGAAGTGCCAGATGATCGCCGCGGGCACGCCCGCCGCGGCGGCTTGGGCCGCTTCCGGGATCAGGGTGGCCAGGGACCACGGCCATACGTCCCACGGCCCCAGCTCCCGCGGGGTGTCGCTGGCGGTCTGCTCGGCGGAGTCGTGGGCCGAAGGAGCCTGCCGGGTGTCCTGCGCCGAAAGGCCGCGCCCAGACGGCTCCCGGGCCGGAAGATCCGCTGCGGAAGGAGTGCGCCCAGCGGTGTCCGGCCCCGACGAAGGCCGCAGGGACACGCTGTGCCCAGCAGGTTCCGACCAACGCTGCGCAGACGAACTGCCCCCACCGGATGACAACGCCAACGAAGACTGCGCAGACGAACCATGCCCAGCCGATTCCGGCGTCGACAAAAGCCGCGCGGACACGCTGTGCCCAGCAGGTCCCGACACAAGCTGCGCAGACGAACTGCCACCAACGGACGGCAGCGCCGACGAAGACTGCGCGGACGAGCCATGCCCGGCGGATTCCGGTGCCGACAAAGGCCGCGCGGAAGCACCATGCCCAGCAGGTTCCAGCGTCGACAAAGGCTTGGCGGACAACCTGTCCCCAGCGGGTTCCCGCGCCGGTGACGGCCGCGCGGTGGCGACCGATTCCGAGTTCTGTTGCGGTGCGGGCAAACCGGGTTCCTCGCAGCGCAGCGGGCGCAGGCCCACCGCGAGGGCGGCGCGGAGGAAATCGCCGACTCGGTGTTGGTGGGCTATCAGCCTGCCGGGCTTGCCATTTGCGTCGCGCACGGTGGGGACTGAGCCGCGGGCGACGCTTTCGGGGTGGATGTCGGAGATCACCAGGTGTCCGCCCGGGCGCAGGACCCGGGCGAACTCCGCCAGCACCGGGGCGAGGTCGGGCACGTGGGTCAGCGCCAGCGAGCAGACGACCACGTCCACCTCGACGTCGGAAACCGGCAGCCGACGCAGGTCGCCGCGCCGGAACTCGGCTTCGGGGAGTCGTTTCCTGGCCAGCGCGAGCATGTCGGGTGAGCTGTCGACGCCGATCACCTTGTGCCCGTGCGCGGCGAGCGTCCGCGCCATTCGGCCGGTGCCGCAGGCGGCGTCCAGGGCGAGGCCGGGGGGCAGCGCGCCGAGGATCTCCTCGACCACGGGGCCGTCGACGTCGAACGCGGTGTTGCCGTCGTCATAGGTTGGCGACCACAGGCGGTAGCCAGTGACCGTGTCGACCAGCTCTACGTCTACCCCGGCGTCCGCCAGCGATTTGTCGTCAAGCAGCCCGCGGATCTCGGCGAGACGTGCCGCCACGAAGTCGCGATCGTGTTCGCCACGGAAGGCGCGCAGCAGCGCGATTCCTTCGACACCAAGCAGATAAGCCAGCGGGTGCTCGTGGATCACCCGGGCGAGGCTAGCCACGCGCCAGCCGCGCCCGCCACCGAGTTACTGGCGTTCACCATCCAGGTTGGGTTAACTGTCCGGGTGTCCCGACGTGTCGCGCTCACCCAGGTCGCCGTGTGGGGGTTGCTGGTTCTCGGGTTGACGCTGATGTGGGCGCGCAAGGACGCGGGCGCGGCGGCGACGCTGCTGACGATCCTGTCCGGCGCCGCCGCGGTTACCCAGTTCCTGTCCGCCACCAAGTGGAAACCCGCCGCGCGGAGCAGTTCCGCCGAACAGGTGGACGCCGCGGCCGACGCGCTGGCCGCCGAGGTGCGCAAGCAGTGGGAACCGGAGGCGCGCAGGCGGTCGCTGGACCGGTCGCGCCGATTACCCGTGCGCTGCCGAGTCCCGCCCAGCAACGACAAGTCAGCCGAGTCAGCCGAGATCGACCTCGACCAGTTCGTCGCCGACTTCGCCGACGACCCCCGGCGCACCGTGGTCGTCGGGGAACCGGGCTCGGGCAAGACCGCGCTGTGCCTGCTGTTGACGCTGGAACTGCTGCGGCGGCCCGAGGCGCGCCGGCTGCCGGTGCTGCTCCAAATCTCCACGTGGAATCCCGCCGAGAACATCGACTCCTGGCTGTTGGCCAGCCTGCTCGACATCTACCCGTTTCTCGGCAACGAGTCGCGATACGGCCCCACCGCCGCCCGGGAACTGCTGAACCAGGACCGGATACTGCTGGTGCTCGACGGGCTTGACGAACTCGCCGAGGAACAGCGGCCCGCCGCGCTGCGGGCGCTGGACGCCGACCTGGGCAGCGCCCGCCCGTCGGTGCTCACCTGCCGCGCCGCCGAGTTCGCCTCGGCCAACGCCGGGGGCGTGATCCGCGACTCGCACGTGGTCGAGTTGCTGCCGCTGCCCGACGAGGCGATCGCGGGCTACCTGCGCGAGTCGACCCCGCGCGCGGGCGCCGAGCGGTGGGCGCCGATCCTGGCCGACCTCACCGAGCGGACCGGCACCCCCGTTGGGCACGCGCTGCGCACGCCGCTGATGCTGTCGCTGGCGCGGACCGTGTACGGCGACCCGCGCAAGGACCCGGCCGACCTGCTGCGGCTGCCGGACTCCGAGCAGGTCGAGGCCACCCTGCTGGACGAGTTCACCCGCCAGGCGTTCACGACCCGGCCGCCGTCGCCGCTGCAGAACCCGGCGCACGAGCCGCCGCGCTGGGACCCCGAGCAGGCCGAGCGCTGGTTGGCCTTCCTGGCGCAGGAGTTCCGGGAACTGTCGTGGTGGCAGCTGTGGCGGGCGGTGCCGACCGCGGTGTTCGTCGTGCGCAGCGTGCTGGTCGGGGGGCCGCTCGCGGCGCTGCTGGGCTGGCTGCTGCTCGGGCTGTTCGGCCAGCCGGGCCTGGGCCTGCTGCTCGGCGCGGCACTCGGCGTCGGCGTCGGGATCGGGCTGCGCCTGCTCCCGGCCGAGCCCCCGCGCCGGTTCGTCCCCCGGGTGCTGCGCCGCGGCGACCTCGGCCGGGACCTGCTCTACGGGGCGGTCGGCGCGGTCGCGGGCGGGGTCGCGGTGGGCAGCCTCTACGGCGGCGGCTACGGGGTGGCGATCGGCCTGGTCTTCGGCGTGGCCTACGGGATGGTGCGCCGGTTCACCGAGCCGACCGAGCCCACCGAGGCGGTCACGCCCGAATCCGTGCACCGCGACGACAAGCGCGCGGTGCTGTTCGCCGCCGGTCTCGGCGCGGTGCTCGGCGCGCTGGCGGGCGCGTTCCTCGGCGGCGTCGTCGGGGTGTCCGGGCTGGGGCTCGTGGTGCCGGTGACCCACCCGGTGCTCGTCGGCCTGCTCGGCGCGGGGGTGGCCAGCGTGCTCGGGGCGGCCGGGCTCGGGCTGACGGTCTACTCGACCAGCGCGTCCAGCCGGTTCAACACCGCCCGGCTGTGGCTGGCGCTGCGCGGGCGGACCCCGGTGCGGCTCATGGCTTTTCTGCAGGACGCCCACCGGCTGGGCGTGCTGCGCCTGGTCGGGCCGACGTACCAGTTCCGGCACGAGTTGCTGCGGGACCGACTGGCTCGGCGAGGGTGAGCACCACGCGCGCGCCCAGCCGCCAGAATGTCTTGCGACCGCAGGCTTGCAGCCCGTAGCGGGCGTCGGGGAACCGGGCCATGGGCGGGGCTGCGGCGGGAACCGGGCGGAGCCGGATGTCGCCGAGTCTGCTGCTGGCGCGTTCGATGGCGGCGGGCGGGTAGGTGAAGTCGATCTCGACGCGGGTGTCGGCGTCGGCCAGGCCCAGTAGCCGGGCGGTGTGCTCGCCGTCGGACAGGTCGTAGACCCGGCCGCCGACAATGCAGCGGATCACCTCGAACTCGCTGTCCCGCAACGCTTCCGACCGCCGTGCCAGCCAGTCCGGCTCGAAGGCGCGCTGTCGTCGCTCCAGCGCCAGCAGGTACAGCGAGCGCACGATGGCGTAGAGGACCAGCACGACCGCGGCGGCGATGACCGGCGCCCGCGCGGAGTCCACGACCACGGTCTTGGCCGCCAGCATCAGCGCGCCCGCGGACAGGGCGAGGACCAGCGTCTGGTCGCGCGCCCGGCCGAAAGCGGGGTCGCGGGGCGCGGCCATGACCCGGGACAGGACGCTCGGGCGGGCGGCGAGGGGCGTGGCCAGGTCGGGGCGGGGTGTCTCCCAGTCGCCCCACGTCCCATCGGCCACGGTCACACCTTCCCTTCTCGTCTCAGTCTGGCCGCGCGTGACGGGGCTTGCGCGGCTTTCCGTCCGCCAAGCTTTCCGCGCGGCGCAACAGGATCGCCAGCGGCGTGCGGAACCCGAGCAGGACCCGGCCGAGGTTCGGGCACCGCCTGCGCGCGAACGACATCCACAGGGTCGCGTGCAGGACCGCGTAAAGGGGCCGCTCACTGCCGTAGTGGGCGCGCAGCCGGGGCGCGAGGTCGCGCAGGCGGCCGCAGATGTCGCCCAGGGTCGACTCTCCCCGCGTGGCGGCCGTGGCCACCCCGGTCGCCGCGTCCGGCTCGGCGTCCTGGTAGTCGTCGAGCCGTTGCAGGATCGCGCCGAGCTCGTAGACCAGGTCCGCGTCGCCCCTGCTCATCGGCGGCGTGGCCAGCGACAGCAGCACGACCATGCCGTGGCCGCCCTTGCCCTCGGTGATCCGCGCGATCTCCGCGGACCCGATGTCGGGGTCGGCCTGCCTGCGCGACCACGCCTGGTGCTCGTGCACGGCGGCCAAGGCGGCGAAGACCACGTCGTCGGGGCCGCGATCGAGCCGCCGCCGCACTTCACGGTACAGCCCGAGAAAAAGCCGCTCCATGTCACCGCGCGGCTCGAACTCCCCACCGCGAAACAACACCGCCAGCCGGTCGTCGAGTTCCGGCCCGCCGAAATGGTCGAATAGGTCGTCGTACACCCGGGTGATCGCGCCGGTCAGCACCAGCAGATCCGACCGCACCGGCACCCGCGCCATCGCCGCATACCCGGCGACGAGAAAGCCCAGCTTGACGCTCGTCGCCCGCAACACCGCCAGCACCCGCGCCCCCCGCTCCGGCACCGCGGCCGCCACGACCGGCGCGACCACCTGGTCGAACGCCGCCACGTACCCCGCCGCCCGCCGTCGCACCCCCGGAACCACCCCGGCGAACGACAGCCACCGCAGCAGGGCGCACAGATCCCGCCAGAACCCGGCTTCGGGGCGGCTCATGCCTCCTCAGCCCGCGGTGGGGCGGCGGAAGGCGGCGCGGTAGGCGTTGGGGCTGGTGCCGACGACGCGTTTGAAGCGGTCTCGGAAGGTGGTGGGGGAGGTGAAGCCGACTTCGGTGGCGATGCGGTCGACCGGGTGGGTGGTGGCTTCCAGGAGGTGTTGGGCGCGGCGGACGCGGGTGCGGTGGAGCCATTGCAGGGGTGTGGTGCCGGTTTGCTCGCGGAAGCGGCGGTTGAGGGTGCGGGCGCTCATGCCCGCGTGGGCGGCGATGTCGTCCAACGCCAGGTCTTTGGTGGCGTTCTCCTCCAGCCAGCGCAGGAGAGGTTCCAGGGTGGCTCCCCGGGGGGCGGGCGGCTGGTCGTGGACGATGAACTGGGCTTGGCCGCCTTCGCGTTCCAGGGGCATGACCGACAGGCGGGCGGCGTCGGCGGCGACCGCTGAGCCGTGGTCGCGGCGGATCAGGTGCAGGCACAGGTCGAGTCCGGCGGCGGCGCCCGCGGAGGTGAGGAACTGGCCGTTGTCGACGTAGAGGACGTGCGGGTCGACGTCGATCTCGGGGTGGCGGGCGGCGAGCGCGGCCGCGGCGAGCCAGTGCGTGGTGGCGCGGCGGCCGTCGAGCAGGCCGGTGGCGGCGAGGGTGAACGCGCCGACGCAGATCGAGGCGATGCGGGCGCCGGTGGCCGCGGCTTGGCGGAGCGCGTCGAGGGCTTCCGGCGGGATCGGGGCGGTGGGGTCGGTCCGGCCGGGGACGATGACCGTGTCCGCGTCGACCAGGGCGGTCAGGTCGTGCGGCGGGTGGAAGGTGAACGCGGCGGTGTGGACGGTGGGCGTCGCGCCACAGACGCGGACCTGGTAGGCGGGGCCGCCGTCGGGCAGTCGGGTGCGGGCGAAGACCTCGATCGGGGTGGCGAGGTCGAACGGGATGACCTGGTCCAGGGCGAGCACGGCGACGGTGCGCATGACCGGAACCTACTGGCCCGACCTGGCCGATGGCGAGAATCCGTTGGAACCTGGCAATCCGGCCACTTCTCCGGATCGCGCGCCGTCCCTAGCGTTCTGCTCACCCCCAGATGAGGAGAGTGCGCATGCTTGCCCAGGTCGTGTTGTTCGACGGCTTCGACCCGCTCGATGTCGTGGCCCCCTACGAGGTGCTGGCCGCGAGCGGGGCGCTGACCGTCGAACTCGTCTCCGCCGAGGGCGCGCGCGAGGTGCCCAGCGGGATCAGCCCGCTGTCGCTGCGGGCGACGACCCGACTGGAGCCCGCGCGCGCCGATTTGATCGTCGTGCCGGGCGCGGCGGGGCGGCTGCCCGAAGGCGAGCAGGACATGCGGGACGACAGCATCCCGGCGATCCTGGCCCGCGCGCTCGGCACCGGTTTACGCGCCCTGCTCGCCGAATCCGTCGCCCGGCCGGGGCTGACCGTGGCCACGGTGTGCGGCGGCTCGCTGCTGCTCGCCATGGCGGGCCTGATCGCAGGCAGGCCCGCGACCACGCATCACCTGGGGCGCGGGGCGTTGGCCGCGGCCGGGGCGGTCGCGATCGACGCGCGGGTGGTCGACGACGGCGACCTGGTGACCGGAGCCGGGGTGACCTCCGGCCTGGATGTGGCGCTGTACCTGCTGGAACGCGAGGTGAGCCCGCGCGTCGCGCACGAGGTCGAGACCCTCATCGCGCACGAGCGCCGCGGCACGGTCTGGTCGGCGAGCGCGGCGTGACCAAGATCCTGCTCATCCTGCACGTCCTCGCCGCGATCGTCGCGATCGGCCCGGTGACCGTCGCGGCGAGCATGTTCCCCGCCGCCGCCCGCCGCGCCTGGGCCTACCCCGGCGAGAGCGAGGTCGGCGCCCTGCGCACCCTGCACCGCGTCTGCCGGGTCTACGCCGCGGTCGGGATCGCGGTCCCGGTGTTCGGTTTCGCCACCGCGGGCAGCATGCGGGTGATGGGCGACCCGTGGGTGGTCGTCTCGATCGTGCTGACCGCCGCCGCCGCGGGCGTGCTGGCGCTGCTGATCCTCCCCCGCCAAGACCAGATCCTCACCGCGGTCACCGCGCCAGCGCCCGCGCTGACCGCGCGGTTGGCCATGCACACCGGCGTCTTCAACATCCTGTGGGCCACGGTCACCGTCCTGATGATCGTGCGCCCCGGCTCCACCACCGGCGCCTGATCAGGCGAAGGCGACCAGGTACGTGAGCACCAGGCCCAAGATGTAGACCGGATAGCCGACGCGGGCGGCTTTGGTCAGCTTGCGTTCCAGGTCGCCGCGGCGGATGGTGGCCAGGCGTTTGCGGAGCATGGCGATCAGGACGCAGACCGAGGCCAGCAGGATGAACGCGTAGTAGCCCCATTCCAAGGCGACGGTGTAGCTGACGGACGGAAGTTGGGACGTCACGTTGTTGAGCAGGACCGCTGTGCTGAGGATCGCGGTGACGCCCATGGACACCGGGGCCGTTCCGTCTGTCGGCGAGAAGAACAGCAGCAGGTAGGTGACACAAATGAGCAGCACCAACGGAAGCAGGTTCTTGACCAGGAACGGCAGGACGTCCCGCTGGATCTCCACGTCGGCGGCGTACTGGCTGTAGTAGATGCCCGCGGCCGTGCCCGCGCCCAGGGCGTCGCTGCTGCCGACGGTCCGTTGGAAGAACCGGGCGGAGGTGGTGAGCCAGTTGGGCAACTGGTTGATGCTGGCCTCGGCGTCGGTGCCGCTGCGCAGGTAGTCCTCCGGTGACTGGTTCAGGATTTCCCGGTCCGTCACGTAAACCACCTCGTCGGCGGTTTGGGTTCGGTTCTGCAGCAGCACGGTCAGGTTCTGGTGGTCGAACGGGAAGGAGCGGAACTCGAAGCCGTTCTTGAACCGGTCGGCCACCCGGTAGAGGCGGTAGGTGCCGCCGTTCTTGGTGACGTCGCGCAGCGGCTCGCCCAGTTTGAGGTCGGGGTCGACCGCGTTGACGAACTGGACGTCGGCGGCCCGGTGGTCGCCGGAGTACTTGAGCCACAGGAAGAAGTCCACGAAGTACGTGCCGTCGCGGGTGTCGAGGTCGCGCACCTCGTTGAGGTTGACGCCGGTCGCCACGACCTGGCGGCGAGTCAGCAGCCGGTCCCCCACCGCGATGACGCTCCCGTCCGCCAAGCCGGACCGCAGCGCCTCGTCGGAGGTCGGCTCGTAGATGGTGAGCTGGGTCGGCGCGGAGACGAGGCGGGCGCCGTCGCTGGTCACGATGGTCACCGGCATCTGCGCGGACCCGTGCGCGGAGAAGTACAGCGGGCCGAGCAGCGCCGGGAACGCGTTTCGCTTGTCCTTCAACGACGCCAGCGTGTCCCGCAGCCGCTGCCGGTCCTCGCCGACGCGGTCCTCGGCGAGGCTCAGGTTCCCCTTGGTGATCGCGTGCAAGCCGACGTTGAGCGCTTGGCGGCCGGTCGCGGCGTGCCAGAGCGGGTGTTCCCCGTACCACCGCGTGTATTCCTGCGCCCAGGCCAGCGCCGGGCCGGACAGCGAGTCGGGCGCCAGCGGCGTGCCCAGGTAGAGATTGCCGGTGAGCAGCCCGGGGCGGCCCCGTTGCCGCTCGGTCCGCACGAGGTCGTCGTGGAACGCTTCCGCGCCAAGGGAAGCGGTGCCGAGAATGGGCGCGGTGACCCCCGACGAGCGCAGCCGGTCGATCATCGCCAGGCCGTGGTAGTCGTGCATGGCGAGCACGATCGGGGTGCCGGAGCCGAGCGCGCGCAGCGCCGTCACGGCGTCGTCCACCGACTGTCCGGGCTTGGCCGAGACCGGCACCCGGGCGGCGACCGCGCCGAACTGGCCGAACGACGCCGAGAACGTCTCGTCGCCCGCGCGGCCCGCCTCGGTGTCCTCGAACACGATGGCCGCCGTCGCCGAGCCCAGGACGCGGGCGGCGTAGACGGCGAGGAAGTCGCTTTCCGTGCGGGTGCCGAACATGCTGCGGAAGTACCAGTCGCTGTCGTCGGTCACCCGCGGCGCGCCTGCGGCCGGGGTGATGGCCGGAATCCGCGCCCGCTGGTAGATCGGCTGCGCCGCGAGCGAGGTCTCGTTGATCCCGTGGCCCACGACGAACATCACCTTGTTCTCGCGGGCGATCTCCTCGGCGATGGCGGCGGCCTTGTCCGCCTGGTCGGCGTCGTCGTAGACGAGCAGTTCGACCGGGCGCCCGGCGACCCCGCCCGTGCGGTTCACCTCCTCCAGGTGCGTCCGCACGCCGCGTTCCAGGTGCGCGGAGGTCTTCGCGCTCTCCCCGGTCATCCCGGCCACCAGCGCGACATAGACCGGCTTGCCCTGCTGTCCCGCGGACAACGCCCACACTCCGACCGCGGTGAGCACGACCAGCGCGGCCACCGCGGCCGCGATCCACGTCCGCGCGCCCGCCCGCCGACGCCGCGCCTCGGCGACGGCCTCCGGCCGGGGCGGCTCGATCAGGTCGGCGACCTCGGCCGGAGGGACCGGGGTGACCCGGCCCAACTCCTTGCGAATCCGGTCGGTCGCCGGGTCGGCCTTGATGGCGTAGGCCTTGTCCAGGCAGAACCGGCGCTCGCCGTCGTCGTCCACCAGTTCGGCGAGCCAGCGCCACGCTGGCTCGTAGTCCTCGTCCTTGGCCAGCGCCAGCCCGAGCAGCGCGCGGGCCCGCTGCGAGTCGGACTCGGCCAGCCCGATCGCCTGGTGGGTGAGGGTGACCGCGGTCTCCGGCTTCTCCTGCGCCATCACGGCCTCCCTGGGGTGTGCGGGAGAGCCAAGGTAGACCGGGGGCGGCGACCACGATCGAGACGGCTTTCCTTACACCCGAACGGGTTCGCCTGCTGACGGTGCGGTTGATCACCGGTCGCCGAATCGTTTTATCGGTGGATTGACAGCGTTGCCCGGCTGGTGTTGCCTGGTTTGCCCGATCATGGGAAAGGTGGGGGGAATGCCTGCATCCGGGGGACGATGGAGTCCCCGCTATCGCATCTTCGTGGTCGCGCTGGTCTTGGTCGTGGTCATCGCCATCACCTCGATGTCCGTGCTGCTGACCTCGCTGCTGCTGGCCGAGGAGACCGACCACCGGTGGAGTCCCGGCTCGGTCCTGCGCCTGCTGGCCGTGGGGGTGGTGGTGATCCTTTCCGGTGTCTCGGTCAATTTCCTGCCCAAGGCGATCCGGACGGTCTGGCACAACCCCGAGCGGGCCAACATCGGGTTCGTGGACCTGACCGGCAGGCTCGGCCGGGCGCTGCGGCGGCCGTTGAAGCAGGTCGGGATCGTGCTCACGGTGGTCGCGATCGTGGCGGCCGGGGTCGCTCTGCGGCCAGCGTCGACCGGCCTGGAACCCGGGCCGCTGGTGCTGATGACCGGGTTCAGCGAGAGCGCGAGCGACCCGAGGTCGATGCTGGTCAACCAGTGGAACCAGCTCAACCCCGACAACCCGGTCGTGTTCAACGTCTCGCCGGGCGAGCCGGACCAGCAGAACGCCCGGATGGTCAACGACGCCAAGCCCGACGGCGAGCACGAGGCCGACGTCTACGCCCTCGACGTGGTGTGGATGGCGCAGTTCGCCGACCGCGGCTATATCCGCCCGCTGGACCAGACCCGGCTCTCGGCGCAGGACATCGGCGACTTCGTGCCCAAGGTGCTCGACACCTGCAAGCGCGGCGGGACGCTGTGGGCGCTGCCGTTCAACACCGACGTCGGGCTGCTGTTCCGCCGCACCGACATTCCCGACGCCGTCAGCCCGAAGACCTGGGACGACTACTACGGCTCCGCCGCCAAGGCCGCCGCGGCCCGCACGCCCGGGGTCGCGGCGGCGAACGCGGCGCAACTGGCCAACGAGGAAGTGCTGACCATCACCGCGTTCGAGGCGATCTGGGCCGCGGGCGGCGAGGTGGTCGACAAGACCGGGCAGGTCTTGCAGAACCCGGACAAGAGCGAGGTCTACTTCGGCCAGGCCGACCTGAAAGGGATCGCGAACCTGGCCGCGGCCTCCCGGGACCCCGACATCGTGCTGACCGAGGACGACGAGGCCAGGAAGACCGCGGAGACCTCGGCGTCGGACGCGTTCCGGGAGGGGCGCACGCTGTACATGCGCAATTGGCCGGTCGCCGTCGACCGGGTGGGCGACAGCGTGCCGTTCGAGGTCGCCGTCCCGCCCAGCCCGAGCGTGCTCGGCGGCCAGAACCTGGCGGTCTCGGCGTCGACGGACAAGCCCCGGGCGGCGCAGGCGCTCATCGAGTTCCTCACCAGCGCGCAGAGCCAGTTGATCCTGTCCGAGATCGGCGGGTTCGCCCCGACCCGGCAGTCCGCGTTCAGCAACGCGAAACGGCCCGACCGGCAAGCGGTGCGCACCGCGCTCGACGGCGCGCGGCCGCGCCCGGTCACCCGGAACTACCCGGAGTTCAGCCGGGTGTTCCGGCAGGGCGTCCTGCGCGCGCTCAACGACAACGGGAAGCTGGAGGACGGTTTCGCCGCGGAGCTGGCGGAGATCCTGCGACGCCCGTGAGGCTTGCCTTGACGTGGGCGGCAACGTTTACCGTCGGCGTATGCGAATAGGCGACCTGGCCAGACGGGCCGGAACGACGACACGGGCGCTGCGCTTCTACGAGTCGCAGGGGCTGCTGGCGGCCCAGCGCTCGGCCAACGGCTACCGGGAGTACGGCGAAGAGGACTTCCGGCTGGTCAACGAGATCCTGACCCTGCGGGCGGTCGGGCTCAGCCTGGAGGACACCCGGCCGTTCGTGGCGTGCCTGCGCGCCGGGCACGCGGCCGGGGACGCCTGCGCCGACTCGATCGAGGTCTACCAGCGCAAGCTCGCCGAGGTGGAGGCCTGCCTCGAACGGCTCGGCGCGGTGCGGGCCGAGCTGCTGGGCAAGCTGGCCAAGGCGCTGGCCCGCGACCCGGGAACCTGCGGCGTGCCGGGAGGTCGGTCGTGACCCCGCACGAGGTGACCGACGCGACGTTCGAGCGCGACGTCCTGCGCCACGACAAGCCGGTGCTGGTGGACTTCTGGGCGCGGTGGTGCCCGCCCTGCCACATGATCGCCCCGGTGCTCGCCGAGATCGCCCGCGAGCGCGCCGACGTGCTTACCGTGCGCAAGGTCAACACTGACGAGAACCCCCTCGTCGCCCGGGATTACCAGGTCATGTCCCTGCCGACGCTGCTGGTCTTCCGTGACGGTAAGCCGGTGTGGTCTCTGGTAGGCGCGCGCCCGAAGGCCGTGTTGCTGGCCGAGTTGGACGCCGCCTTGGCGCGCTGAAAATGCCGCGCAGGCGCGCGGGCAACGGACGACAATGGGCCCATGATCGAAAACCATGGGGGCCCGGTCGACTCGCTCCTGCTGGAGGTGGCGGCGGCGAATCTTCCCGCCTACTCCGGTTTCGAGGTGCGGGTGCACGTCAACGGAGTCGAGATGACCGCCGCGGGCGGTGGGGTGGGAATGGACCCGTACAAAGTCCTCGTCCCGGACAATCGCTTGGTGGCCACCGACGAGGTGCGGACGGTGCCGATCGGGCGCTGCTCGTGCGGTGTCTACGGCTGTGGGCCGACCGACGTCCGGATCGTCCGGGAGGGCGACCGGGTGCGCTGGGAATGGCTGCGCCGGGGCGACGAGGACCGTGTCTTCGTCTTCGCGGCCGCGGCGTACGACGCGGAGATCGCGCGGGCGTTCGCCGAACACTCGTGGGAGACCCCGGTGCGGACCGCCGGGCGGCTCGTGCTGACGAACGTGGACCGGGAACGGCTGCTCGGCCTCGGTATCACGCCCTATACCGCCGGGAACGACTACCGCGATCCGGAGCGCTTCCAGGTGGTTCTCTGGACAGCGGACGACTACCAGGTCTTCGTGACCACGCCGTGGCAAGGCCGCTCCCCCGAGGACCTGGCCCGCGCGGTGTGCGAGAACCTGGCAGGCCCGCTGGACCAGTGGGACGCGACCTGGCACGCGACCAACGCCCGGGTGAACACTCCGCCCGCGATCGCCCCGCCGTCCTGGCGACGCCAGCGGATCGGATAAGCCCATGATTGAAAACCATTGGGGCACCGTCGACTGGCTCCGGCTGGAGGTGGCTCCCGCGACCACCACCATCAAAACCGGTTTCGAGGTGCGGGTGCACGTCAGCGGGGAGGAGTTGACCGCGGAGGGCGGGGGCCGGGGGATGGACCCGTACGACATCCTCGTTCCCGACAACCGCCTGGTGGCCACCGACGAGGCGCGGACGGTGCCGGTCGGGCGCTGCTCATGCGGCGACTTCGGTTGCGGGCCGACCGAGGTGCGGATCGTGCGGGAAGACGACTGGGTGCGCTGGGAATGGCGGCACCGGACGGCCGAGAGCCGCACTTTCGTCTTCCCGGCGGCGAAGTACGACGCGGAGGTCGCCCGCGCCTTCGCCGACCACTCGTGGGAGACGCCGGAGCGGACCGCTGGGCGGCTCGTGCTGGCGAACGTCGACCGGGAACGGCTGCGCCGCCTCGGCCTCAAACTCACGTCCGTCTGGAACGACGGCCAAGACCAGGACCTGTTCAAGGTGACTCTCCGGCTGGCGGACGACTACCAGGTCTATGTGGCCACTCAGTGGCAGGGCCGCGCCCCCGAGGACCTGGCCCACGCGGTGTGCAAGAACCTGGCCGGTCCGCTGAACCGGTGGGACGCGACCTGGCAGGCCGTCCGGCGCGGAGTGCAGGCGCCGCCCGCCATAGCCGCGCCGACCTGGCGACGCGGCAGGCGCCTCTTGCTCTGAACCCGGAGAACGGGCGGGGTCCGTCAGTCGAACTCGACGTCGGAGCAGGACATGAAGAACTCGCCCACCAGGTTGCCGTGCTGGTCCCTCAGGCCGCCGTGGCCGCCCCACACGTCGACGATGACGTGCCTGCCGGACTTCGGGGGAAGCGTCTCGGTGGTGTAGCTGGTGACGGCGGGGTCGCCGTGGGTCTCGGTCATGAACGGCACCGGTTCGAGGGCGTCCCAGGTCACGCCGCCCTGGCGGTCCCAGCCGTCCTTGGTGACGAACCACTGGTGGGTCCAGGTGTGGTCGACGTGGTGGGCCTCGTAGGCGTAGGTGAACGTGTGCGTGGTCTCCCCGCCCGCCAGGTAGGAGACCGGCCAGTCGCCGACCAGGTCGAGACCGGCGAAGGCGGCGTTGCCCGCGGACGCGACGTCGGGGCCGTGGAAGAACTTGCGGTACTCCAGGTAGGAGCCGTTCCACGGCGGGTCGGCGAGCATCGCCTCGGCGGGCGGCACGACCTCGTGCCAGGAGGTGCTGGTGCACAGCTCGCGGGCGCGGCGGCAAATCTCGGACGGGTCGTTGTCGCGGAGGGCCCGAATCGCGCGGCTCACCGGGTGATCGACGTTGCCGTGCCGAGGGCTCGCGGACAGGGCGGTCTCCTCCCGGCCGGGGAGAGCGGTGTAGGGCCGGGTGTCCGTGGTGGCGACGGTGACCTCTTCGGTGAACTCGCTCCACGCGCCGCCGTCCAGCTTGGCGCGGATCTTCACCCGGTACTCGGGGGCGGGCTCAGTGCCCAGGCACACCCAGTGCGTGCGGGCCCACTGCCAGCCCGGGGCCCAGGTGGGCCAGTGCAGCAGGGCGGTCTGCTTGATCCGGCCCCCGTCGAGCCACACCTCATAGACGTGGGGGTAGGGCGGGTTCGTCCCGTCGTTCCAGTCCGGTGGCGGGGGCCAGTCGCCGCCGCTGTTCGCCCCGACGGTCCATGCGAGCTGGATTCCGTGCAGCGTGAGGTCGCCGTCGGTGCGGTAGGCGGCGGTGGCGGCGAGGGAACGAGGGGGTGCGGTCTGCTGGAGGTCGGTGGTCATCGTGGCCATCCTCGGAAAATCGGACGCGAGCGCTGGTCGTCCTCCGCATGCTCGTCCGCCGCGCGCGCCTACCGGCCGGTCTTCACCCGAAGTGAGCGCCCCCACTGGAGCCTCATTGGCCCCATCAGCATCACTAGGGTGCGGCGAAAGTCGCGAATCCTAGGTCACGCCCTAGTTGATCGTGAAAGGATTCACCCATGGCGGATGGGGACCATAGGCCGAAGTGGGTGCGGTTCGCGGCCCTGATCGCCGCGGCGCTGGTCGCGGTGGGGATCGCGGTCGCGGTGTGGTGGGAGCAGGTGCCCACCGAGGACGAGCTCAAGGAGCAGGCCGGGCTCAAAGGGAAGTCGGAGCTGGTCATCGGCGTGAAGACCGACATGCCCGGCATCGGCTACCTCGACCCGGACACCGGGGTGCTCTCCGGGTTCGACATCGACATCGCCTACCTGATCGCCGCCGACCTCGGGTTCGAGCCGAGCAAGGTGCGACTGGTCGAGATCGAGAACGAGGACCGCTCGAAGATGCGCGGCGCCGACGGCAGGCGCGTCGACCTGGTGGTGGCGACCTACAGCGACACCCCGGAGCGCGCGGCGGTCGGCGGGGTCAGCTTCTCGTTCCCGTATCTGGAAACCGAGCAGTCGGTGCTGACCCGCGAAGACCACCGGCCGGTGCTGGCGCTCACCGAACTGGCCGGTGAGACGGTATGCACGCTCACCACCTCCACGTCGGTGCGGGCCGCGGAAGAGGCGGGCGCGAAGATCGTCTACGACCTGACGATCGCGGGCTGCGTCAACCTGCTGCGCGCGGGCAAGGTCGACTCGGTCACCACGGACGCGGCGATCCTCGCTGGCTTCGCCCAGCGCTACCCCGACGAGCTGCGCCACCACGACATCGCGCTGGAGGCCAAGGAGCTGTGGGCGGTCAACACCGGGGGCAACGAGGCGCTGCGGACCCTGGTGAACCTGGCCCTGTACCGGTCGCAGAACGACCCGGCCGACAAACGCTGGGAGGACGCGCACAACCGGCACCTGCGGCCGATGGCCAAGCACAGTCCCGAGCAGCTCATCCCACTGGACCAGCAGCGGGGCGCGGTGGAGGTGGAGGTTCGGCAATGGCCATGGGAGCGGGTCTGACGACGCTCGCGGTCTCCGATGGACCCTGACGCCGCCGGTGTCCCCCATCGTCCCGCCGCGGAGCGACCACCCACTGGACCGGCGGAACGGCGCCGCGGAGGTTCGGCCATGGACGAGACCGGCAGGTCTGACGACGCTCGCGGTTTCCAGTGGACGCTGACCCTGCTCCCGGCGTTCCCCATCGTCGCGCTGGTGCTGCGGCTGTGGCAGCTCAGCGGCCAGGACCGCAACACGATGCTGCTGCTGGTGCAGCACGTGCACGCGCTGGAGCTGGCCAGCTCGCTGGTCATCAGCCTGCTTGCGGTGCCGCCCGCGATCCTGCTGACCGCGCACCTGCTCGGCCTGCTGTCGCTGGTGAGCCGGGCCCCCGGCCGCGAGTCCCGGCTGGAGCGCACGGTCGAGCGGACCCCCGACTGGCTGGTGATCGGGTCAGTGGCATGGGCGCTGCTGGTGTGGCAGTTGAGGTTCATCCCGACTCTGCTGCTGCTGGCATGCGCGATCGTCGGGCTGACCACCCGCCGACGCGGCCGCGACGACCTGGTGTTCCCGGTGTGCGTGCTGCTGCCGATCGCGGTCGCGGCGCTGGAATACCTGTGGTTCGGCGGCGCGATCCTGGCGGCGTTCGGCCGCGGTGAGACGCCGCTGGCCCTGCTGCTGCTCCTGCCGCCGCTGTTCGGCCCGCTGCTGACCGGCCCCCTGCCCGAACGGGTCGCCAAACCGGCCACGCACGCCATCGCGTCGGTTGGCGCGCTGGTCACCCCGTTCGCGCTGATCGCGATGTTCCTGCAGGTCCCCGTGCTGCCTGCGGTCGCGGTCCAGTTGCGCGCCACCGACGACCGCCCCGCCTCCATCGTCCTGGGCAACGTCGTCACCGTGGACGACACCATGACCACCCTCCTCGACGCCGACCGCGAGGTCCATTTCGTGCCCAACAACCTGATCGAGGCCAAATCCCTGTGCCGGGGCCCGGAGCAGATCCCCTACAGCGCCGTCACCGCGCGCGGCTGGCTGGTCGAGGACGCCGCCATGGACTGGCTCCTGCCGGTAAAAGTCCCCCAGGGCGCCACCGACCCCCGCTGCGAGGGCCGACTCCCCTGACCGGGCCGTCTGCACGAAGCGGGCGAAGCGGTTCGAGCGTGAACCGCGCACGCCGCACCCATTCGTACCGCGGATCCGGTTGGGCCACCACGCAGGGTTTCTTTGCCGCACCACGAATGAAGCCTGTTTCGTCAGCCCGGCAAGACCGCCGGAACTGGCCGGGTGGGACTGGCCTCTGCAAAAGCGACCCACAACAGGTTCAAGGGGTGGTCCGCGGCGTAGCGGTCCCGTTCGCCTTTGCGGGCGAAGATTCCGGTGACGATCTCCAGCGCGGGTTCGTAGTCGTCGGCGAGGTCGATCTTACGGAGGCCCGCGCCGGGAAGTCGTCCCGCCAGGGCGGCGTCGGCGACCCGTTCAGTGGTGAGCAGGCATCCGTGCAGCAGCTCGGTGTTAAGCAGGTTGAGACCGTAGTTGAGGGAGTCGATCTCGGCGATGACGTCCAGCCTGCCCCGATAGTCGGGGCCATACCAGCGGCCGAGAAATTGAGCGAGCAGTCCGGCGGTCGGCGCCAGTAGCGGCAGACTGGGCAGCTTGGCCGCGACGACTGGGATGTCGGGAAGTTCACGGGTGGTGAGGTTGGTCAGCAGAGCGACACGTTCGCGGTGCCATTCCAGGAAATCATAGTCCAGGTCAGGCGGACTACCGGGTTCGGCCGCGAAGCTACCGCACACCAGATCCACCTTTTTCGCGTCGAGCTTGCGCCACAGGTCGCGGGTGCGGACGTGCTCGATGTTCAGGTGGATGTCACGACGTTGGAAGTCTTCGCGCAGCGAGGGCCAGACCTCGCCGAGGAACTCGACGGTGAACTCAGTGGTGCCGAAGGTGACGGTGGACCCGACTCGTCGCCTGCTGCGGTGCAGGCTTTCAGTCCAGGCCAACAAGGTACGTGTCGCGAGGGTGACGACTTCCTCGCCGGACGGGGTGAAGAGAAAGTCCTTGCCGCGGCCCTGTTTGACCACCAGCGCCTCACCCACCAATCGGGTCGCGGTCCGGTTGAGATTGTCGAGCTGTTTCTGCACGCTGGATTGCTCACGCCCGAGCGCACGGGCTGCCCGCTGAGCGGTGCCGGTGGTGTGCACCACAGCAAGGGTGCGCAGCTGGTCAAGGCTGATGTCGAGCATCTCGGGCGGGCAGCCCAGCAGGGTCGCCAGCAAATTCGCGGCATCGATCTCGTCGTCTCCGTTGTCGGACACCACGCCTCCTCGTTTCGAACCCCCGGGCGGGGCACACCTTGGCACGCGAATTGTCCGCGCGGCCAGTTGGGTTGTCACTGCTCGCAGTTCCACCCACAGTGATCCAAAGATGTTCGTCAGGACATCATCAAAAAGGATATTGTTCACCCGAACATATAGTGCGGTGTGCCCGACCGGGCACACTCCCACCGGCGGCACTGGCGAACACGGTGTCGCGAACGCGGAGGTTCCGATGAGCAGTGCCCGCAGCGTCGCCGAGGACTCCCTCGCCACCTCGAGTTACTTTCGGACCACAGTAGACATTCCGTACCGCAAGGCACTCGTTCAAATCAATGAGAACTGCAATCTGAGGTGCGCTCATTGCTTTGTGTCCGCGACCCGAATCGGCAACCAGATGCCGCTCGCCGACGTGGTCGGCAAGGTGATCCCGCGCCTGGCGGCCGCCCGGGTTCGGCGTGTCACACTCACCGGTGGTGAACCCACGATCCACCCAGACTTCATGGCCATCGTGCGCGCGTTCCATGCCGCGGGCATGCACATCGGAATCTGCACCAACGCCACCACTCTCGATGACGAGCAGATCAACGAACTCGCCCGCTTGGGCGTGCACTGCAACGTGTCTCTCGACGGCTTCGCCGCCGACTCGCACGGCAAATTCCGCGGCGACCGGGCCAGCTTCGACATCACCACGGCAACCGTGCGCAAGCTCGGCGCCGCCGGGATCTTGCAAGGCCTGCTGTGCACACCGAACTCCTTGGCGCAGAACGAGGAGTATGTCCGGCTGTGCGCGTTCGCCCGCGAGAACGGGGCGCGCTATGTGCTGCTCAATCCGTTGGGCAACATGGGGCGCGGGGTCAGGTCACAAGGCAGGCTCGCGAAGACGACCCTGCACATGCAGGAAATTTATGCGCTTACCGCGCCGTTCGACGGCCCGGACCTCGACATCGCGCACATCCGCTTTCCCAACACCGAAGGCAAACCTCTTTCCGGATGCGAGGCTGGGACGATCATCTACGTGTTCACGCCCGGTGAGGTCACGGTGTGTCCGTATCTGGTCTTCGCCGCACGGACACCAGCCTCCCAACATGCCGACAGCGAGTTCATCGTCGGCAACATCTTCACCGACGCGAACATCTCGGCACGATTGGACGACTACCGGTTCCACGAGCGCTATCAGGTCGGCGCGAACGCCATTTGCGGATCGTGCTCGATGAACTCCGGGTGCGGCAAGGGCTGCCCTGCCGCCGTGGTCGCCGCGGGTGGCCGGATCGGTGACGTCGACGCCGAGCAGTGCCCCATCGCCGAAGGCGGGGTCGTTGAAGGACGTCGAGCGCTGCCGTTGGCGCCCGCATGAGCTCCCCGTTCCCTGAGCCCCGCCGCCTGGCCGGGACGCTGGTGACCCTGGATGGTCCCGGTGGCATCGGCAAGTCCACAGCCGCACGACTGGTCGCCGACATGCTCGTCGCGGCGGGCTTGCCGGTGTTGGCGACAACCCAGCCGTCGCGAGCGCCGCTGGGCGAACTGGCTCGCCACGGCACGGACACCTACAAAGGCATGGCGTTGGCGTGCCTGTGCGCGGCCGACCGGCATCACCAACTCGAAGCCGAGATCAAGCCCGCGCTGCGGACCGGGCAGATCGTGGTCTGCGACCGTTACGTCACTTCTTCCCTTGTCTTGCAAGGACTCGATGGTCTTTCAGCGGATACTGTTTGGCGGCTCAACCACGGTGTCTACCGGCCTGACCTGTGTGTCATCCTCAATGCTGACCCCGGCGTGATCAACGGCAGGCTACGGGGACGAGGCGGGCACAGCCGTTTCGAGCGCGCCGAGAACAGCAGTGACAGGGAATCCCGGCTTTACGTCCATGCCGTGGTCGACCTGCGAACCAGGGGATGGCCGGTCGAGACGTTGGACTGCACGACCGACGCCCCAACCGCGATCGCCATCAAGATCATGTCCCTGATCCACCGAATCCTCAAGGAGAAGAGCCCGGCATGTCGTTGAGCCTGATCACCGTCAACGTCGGCGCACCGTCGATCGAGCGAGCCCACCGGCAACTGCGGTGGCTTGCCGCCCGCCCAGACGACATCTTGGTCCTGACCGAGACCAAGGCCACCGCGGGCAGTGTGTTCCTGGCCGAGGCGTTCACCGCCGCGGGCTACTCGGTGACCTTCCCAGAGCACGCGCCCGGCGAACTCGGCGTGCTGATCGTCAGCAAACTCGCCACCACGCTCGATCCAGTCGGCGCCGCACTGGACTACCTTCCAGCACGAGCCGTCGGTGTCGTGGTCCAAACCGACGACGGGCCATTGCGCGTCGTGGGAGTCTACGTGCCGTCTCGCGACGCCAGCCAGGACAAGACCGAACGCAAGAAGACCTGGATCGAGCGATTCCACACCGCGCTCGATGCCACCGCGTCCGAGGTTCCGCTGCTGCTGCTCGGCGATCTCAACGTGCTCGAACCCGCTCACCAGCCCGCCCACCGGGGCCAGTTCGCACCCTTCGAGTACGACTTCTACACCGCGCTCACCAACCGGCATGGCCTGGCCGACCTGTTCCGACACCTGCACCCCGAACGCGTCGAACACAGCTGGGCGCGCCGTGCCGATCTCGGCTACCGCTACGACCACGCCCACGGCTCACCAGCGGTCGTCGCGAGGCTCGCCTCGTGTGAGTACGTCCATGAGACCAGGGAGGCTACGCCGGACGGCGCCCGGCTCACCGATCACTCAGGACTCGCCGTGCGGATGACGACGACCGCGGCGGAGCCACTGCTAACGTCGGACCCCGCCACGGCGGCCGACGCGCGCAACGAGCCGGAGCCGACCCTGTTCTAACCTCTGGTGTCCGAACGCGCAGGTGGCCGCCCCGTCAGCCGACCGCGAGGAACCGCCGCCCGATGCCCATCACCTCCGCAGCAGGCACGCCCCGCATCGGCGCCCGTGTGCTGCTGCTCGATGCCGCCGATCGCGTGCTGCTCATCCACGCTCTGGACCCGCAGGACCCCGACCACCACTGGTGGGAGTTGCCTGGCGGCGGCGTGGACCAGGACGAGGACTTGGTCGACGCCGCCCGTCGTGAGGTCGCCGAGGAATCCGGGATCGTCATCCCGGCTCTCGGCCGCAAGCTGTGGGTGCGTGAGTCCCGCTTTCGCTACCAGGGCCGCGACCACCATCGCGTCGAGCACGTCTTCCTCGGACGGGCGGCCGACACGGTGCCGCGGGTCGCGCTCAAGCCCACCGAGAATGAGAAAGCCGGGCTGATCGAGCGGCGCTGGTGGTCGGCTGCCGACCTTCGGCACTGTCCCGATAAACTCCTGCCCGCAATCCTGCCGGACCTGTTCGACGCCTTGCTCGCAGGCCGCCTGCCGGACACGCCCTTGACCCTGGACAGCTGACCAAGGGCAGACATTGGCCCTTGATCGTGATCCGGCAAACCCGATCCCATCTCCAATTCCCACCGGATGACGTGAATCCTGTGGGAAACGCCCCAGCCTGGTTCACGCTGCGAGGCTTCCTGCCTCGCGGCGTCAACTCGCGGCTGAGGCCGTGAGCAGGGTGGTGTGGAAGGCGCGGGCGGTCGGGTTCAGCGGGCGGTCGCGGGGGGAGCCGATGGCGATGTCGTAGCGCGGGATGTGCCTGCGGAACGGGATGTAGCGCAGTTCCGGGGCCTGCCTGGACAGGGATTCGGGGACGCAGGCGATGCCGAGGCGGTGGCGGACTAGTTCGAGGATGGTGGCGATGTCGTTCATCTCGAAGGAGGTGGGGCGGTCGGGGAAGCCCGCGGCGGTGAAGGCGCGGTCGACGGCGTTGCGGACTCCCCAGCCGCGGGGGAAGTCGATGAGGTCGTGGCCGGTCAGGTCGGCCAGGGTGAGGGTGTCGTGGGCGGCGAGGGGGTGGTCGGGGGCGCAGGCTAGAACGACGGTTTCGGTGGTCAGGGGGTCGAGTCGCAGGCCGGGGGCGGCGCCGGTGCTCATCAGGACCGCCAGGTCTAGGTCGCCGTCGCGCAGGGCGTTGGCGTGTGAGGTGGAGCCCTGCGGACCCGGGCCGATGAGGCGGAGTTCGACCTGGGGGTGCCGGGCGCGGAACTCGGCGAGCGCGGTGAGCACCCGGGTGGGGGTGAGGCCGAACAGGATGCCCAGTTCCAGGGTGCCGCGCAGGCCGGTGCGGACCTCGTCCACGACCTGGCGGGCGGCGCGCAGGGCGTGCAGGATTCGGCGGGCCTCGGGCAGGAACGCGCTGCCCGCGGGGGTGAGGTCGACGTGCTGAGTGGTCCGCTCGAACAGCGGCGTGCCGAGATCCTTCTCCAGCGCGCGGACTGACGCGGAGATCCCGGACTGCACGATGTGCAGGCGCGCCGCGGCCCGGGTGAAGCTGCGCTCCTCGGCGACGGCGAGGAAATGCTGCAGCCTGCGGGTCTCCATGCGGTTATCTCCAGTTGTGCTAGACCTAGCCGAATTTCATGTTGGACAATGCTAACCAGCCGCAGCACCGTTGCGGCATGCAAGCAATTCTCGATGTCGAAAACCCGCTTCGCACAACGACCTGGGGGCGGCCGGTCGCCGCCTACGGCGCGCTGATGGTGGCGGGCGCGCTGCCCACCCCGCTCTACGTGCTCTATCAGCAGCGCGAGGGCTTCGGCACCGGCATGCTGACCGTCGCGTTCGCGATCTACGTCCTCGGCGTCGTGGTGACGCTGCTGGGCCTGGGCCACGTCTCCGACCGGATCGGGCGGCGGCCGGTGGTGCTGGCCGCCCTGGTCGCGCAGCTCGCCGCGTGCGCGGTGTTCCTCGCGTCGCCTTCGCTGGCGGGATTGCTGACCGGGCGGCTGATTTCCGGGCTGTCGGTCGGGTTGGCGACCGGGGCCGCTGCGGCGTGGATCGCCGAGCTGCACGCGACGGCCCGGCCGGGGGCTTCGCCGCGGCGGGCGGACCTGGCCACGACGGCGGCCAACCTGGGCGGCATCGCGCTCGGCCCCGTCCTCGCGGGCGCGCTCGCCGAGTGGGCGCCCGCTCCCCTGCGAACGCCCTATGTGGTGCTCGCCGCGCTGCTGCTGCTCGCCCTGGCGGTGGCGGCGCTGACCCCGGAGACCCGGGACCGCGCGGCCGGGCCGTGGCTCCAGGTGACCCGCCCCGCCGCGCCGGACGGCGACCGCGCGGCGTTCACCGCGGCCACCTTCGGCGGTCTGGTGGCCTTCGCCCTCTACGGGCTGGCGAACGCCATGGTCCCCAGCTTCGTCGCGGGCCTGCTGCACCGCCCGTCGCCGCTGCTGGCCGGGGCGGTCGCCGGGGCGGCGCTGGGCAGCGGCGCGGTGGCGCAACTGACCCTGCACCGAGTCGGCACCCTTGGCGCGCTGCGCGTCGCGGCGACAGCGCTGCCGGTGGGGCTGACGACTTTGGCCGCGGGCGGGTGGCTCGCCAGCCTCCCCCTGTTCACCGTGGGCGGCGCATTGGCCGGGACGGGCGCGGGGATGCTGTTCCAGGGGGCGCTGACCACGGTGGCGCGGCTGGCCCGGCCCGACGAACGGGCGGGGGCGCTGGCGCTGTTCTTCACCGGCGCCTACGCGGGCCTGTCCCTCCCCGCGATCGGCGTCGGCGTGGCGACCCAGTTCTTCGACCCGCGCTGGTGCCTGACGATCTTCGCGGCGCTCTGCCTGACCGCGCTGGCCGCCGTCGTGCGTCCCCTGGCCCGGGTTCGGCCTTCGTCGCGCTGATCAATCACAACAGTCCTGCCCGGCATTTCGTCGCTCCCGGAAGGACCGACGATTCAGCCAGGCAGGACTGTTGAGCTATTCCTCCGCGACGATCAGATTTTGATCTCCCACCGCACATCGACCGCGTTTCCGACCGAGCAGGTAAGGCGCAGGCTGGCTTGAGTTTCAGCCAGCAAGCGGAACTCGTGCGCGTATGCTCGCGGCGGCGGTGAACAGAAAAGAATGACCCGCACCGTCACGTCGTCAGGCCCGTTGTTCCAGCAGCGGAGGGACGCCTCCGGCCCGGATATCTTGGCGGCGCAACGCGCGTCAGTGACCTCCGCGGCTGAGGGACCCACTCCCGACATCAAGATGGAACCAGCCACAGCCAATGCCGAAACCGCCGACAGGGCGAGTTTGCGCATGGTCAAACCCTCTTTCTGGGTGATATTATTGACGCTGTCTGACGGAACGCGCGCTCACCTATCCCAGGGTGCAGCCGACGCACAGGAACAGCAACCCAAGCCACCCATTCGAGCATTCATAATCAACATCATCGCGGCGACTCGCCGTTTCTTCCGCCGATTTCTTCAGGTCAATGCGGGGGGAAGTCAGGCGTAGCAGCCGATCGGGCCGCCGTTGAAGGCGACCATGTCCGGCCAGATGACCTTCAGCGGGAGCCTGGTCCCCCACGGGTCGCCGTTCAGCTCGGAGTAGGCCCGGTGCAGATTGCCGACCAGGCGCTCGTTTTCCTGCCAGGACGCGAAGGGGTTGTCCCGGGCCGCGAACGCCGCCTCCAGCGGGGTCCGGCCCGCTTCGTGGCCCGCGCGGGCGGTCTCGGCCACGAAGTCGGCGTAGGCGCCGAGGTCGTCGAGCAGCCGGGCCACCTGCGGGCCGCGGCGGACGGGGCCGTGGCCGGGGACCAGGACATCCGGGGCGAGGTCGCGGATGCGGGCCAGGGCCTTGCGGTATCCGGCGAGGCTGCCCTCGGCCAGGAAGGGCTGGCCGCCGGTGAACGCGAGGTCGCCCGCGAACAGCACGCCCTCGTCGGGCAGCCAAGCCAGGATGTCGCCGCGAGTGTGGGCGGGGCCGACGTGGACCAACTCCACCCAGCGCTCGCCCAGGTGCAGGGTCATCCGGTCGCTGAAGGTCACCTCGGGCGCGCGGACCTCCTGGTGGCCGTAGTCGGGTCCGGGCAGCACCTCGGCGGCGATCAGCCCGGCGGCCAGCACGTCCTCGCGGCACGCCACATGCCCGATGACCGGCGTGTGGGCGGGCAGCAGCCAGTTGCCGAAGGTGTGGTCGCCGTGGTGGTGGGTGTTCACCAGCGCCCGCGGCGCGTCCGGGCTGATCTTGGCCACCGCGCTGAGCAGCGCCCGGTTGCGCGCCTCGGTGGAGGTGGTGTCGATCATCACGTGCGCGCCGCCGCCGGTCACGATCCCGGTGTTGTTCACCATCCAGCTCCCGTCCGGCTGGATGTAGGCGAACACCCCCGAGGCGACCTCGATCATCTCCGGCGGCGGCAGCGTTCGTGTGCTCATGCCCCCGATGATCCTCCCGCGGGCTCCGGTCACCCACTGCGGTGGCGCAGTAGATTTCGCAGGGTGATCGCTTCCGAATCCGTGTTGGACAATCCGGTCTGGGCCGCGTTGACCGGGCCGCACGCGCATCTCGCCGAGTGGCAGGGGCCGGTGGTCCGGTATCCGGGGGACGTGGCGCCGTTCTTCGGGTTTGGCCGCGGCGCCCTCGGGGGAAGGGTGGCGGGCGGTGGCCGAGTTCACCGGGCATGAGGAAGTCGCTCAGATCGGTGGGGGTGACTTCGCGCCGCCCGCGGGGTGGGAGGTCGAGCTGCGGTTGCCGGGGGTGCAACTGGTCGGCGTGGGGGTGCGGGGCGCGGTTGACCCCGAGTGCGTGCGGCTTGGGCCGGACGATGTGCCGGAGATGCTGGATCTGGTGGCGCGCACCGATCCGGGACCGTTCCGCGACCGCACTATCGCGCTGGGCGCGTACTACGGGATTCGGCGCGGCGGGGCCTTGGTCGCCATAGCGGGTGAGCGGATGCGGCCGCCGGGGTGGACTGAAGTCAGCGCTGTGTGCACGGACCCGGCGGTGCGTGGCCAGGGGCTGGCGGGCAGCCTGGTCCGCACTGTCGTCGCCGGTGTCCAGGCGCGTGGCGAGACGCCGTTTCTGCATGCCACCGCAGCCAACACGGGGGCTATCCGGCTCTATGAGTCGCTGGGGTTTCGGCGGCGGAGAGAGGTGACGTTCCTGGTCGCGCGGGCGCCCGCGGCCGAGCGGGCTCGCTGAGCCGGGCGGGGATGACCGGCGCGAGCGGCGGTTCAGGGGTGACTTTCCTGGCCGAGCGGGCGAGCCCGATGCCTGCGGCGGGCACAGCGGTGACGTTCCTGATCAGGCGAGCGCCGGTGCGCGGGCGGGAAACGTGGGCCCGCCGGCACGAGCGATGGCACGACGGATTCACCAGTGACTCTCCTGACCAGGCGAGTGCCAGTGCGCGGGCAGAGAGAAGTGGGCCCGCTGGTGCGAGCGGGTGGCATACGACAAGCACAGCGGTGACACTCCTGGTCACGCGCGCGCCAGTGGCCGAGCAAGCAGGCCGAGACGAACCGGGGTCCGCTAGCGCGAGCGGTGGGATACGACGAGCGCGGCGGTGACGTTTGTGAGCGGGCGGGTGTCGGTGGTTGGGCTGAGAGGAATGGGGGTGGGCGGTGCGGGCGGTGGTGTATGACGAGTTCGGTGGTGAGCCTGAGGTCAGGACGGTGGCTGATCCGGCTCCGACCGAGCATGGCGCGGTGATTCGGGTCGAGGCGACTGGGTTGTGTCGTAGTGACTGGCATGGGTGGGTGGGGCATGAGCCGGGCATCCGGCTGCCGCATGTGCCGGGGCACGAGTTCGCGGGGACGGTGGCCGCGGTTGGGGCGGGGGTGCGCGGGTGGCGGGTGGGCGATCGGGTTACCGCACCCTTTGTGTGCGCGTGTGGGGGGTGTGCGGCGTGCGCGGCTGGGGATCAGCAGGTGTGCGAGCGGCAGACCCAGCCGGGGTTCACTCATTGGGGGTCGTTCGCCGAATATGTGACGGTCGAGCATGCCGAGGTGAACCTGGTCGGGCTGCCGGAGGAGACCACGTTCGCCGCCGCGGCGGGGTTGGGGTGTCGGGTGGCGACGGCGTTTCGGGCGGTGACCGCGCAGGGGCGGGTCGCGGCCGGGGAGTGGGTCGCGGTGCACGGGTGCGGCGGGGTCGGGTTGGCCGCGGTCGCCGTGGCGGCCGTGGCGGGCGCGCGGGTTGTCGCGGTGGACGTCTCACCCGGTGCGCTGGACTTGGCCGCTGAGTTGGGGGCGGCGGTGTGCGTGGACGCCTCGGCGGTCGACCCGGTGGCGGCCGTGGTCGAGGCGACCGGCGGCGGGGCGCACCTGTCCCTTGACACGCTGGGCAGCCCGCAAACCTGCGCCGCGTCGGTCCTCAGCTTGCGCAGACGGGGCAGGCACGTCCAGGTCGGCCTGCTGCCGAGCGACCCGCCGGTGCCGATGGGGCGGGTCGTCGCCTACGAGCTTGCCCTGCTCGGCAGCCACGGGATGCCCGCGCGCGCCTACCCGGAGCTGATCGCCCTGGTGACGGCGGGCGTGATCAGCCCGGAGTTGACGATCACCGCGACGATCGGCCTCGCCGACGCCCCAGCCGCGCTCACCGCCATGGGAACGTCACCCGGTTCGGGGGTCACCATCATCACCCCCGCTGGGTAACGACTCACACACGGTAGGTGCGTGCGCGCGTCGAGGCGGATGGCAAGATCGGGCGCGTGACGACCAGCACCCCCGCCACCGAGCCCGATGCCCTCGCCACCACGGACCGCCCCACGGTCCAATTCCCCGCCATCCGCGACTCCGCGCCGCCCGGCCAGCCCGCCGCCCGGGCCGCCGTCCCGCAGCCCGCGGCCACCCGGACCGCCGTCCCGCAGCCCGCCGCCGCCCGGACCGCCGCCGCGCAGCCCGCGGCGGCCCGCCCGCGCCCGCGCAAGTCGCTGCCGCGCCGCATCGCCCGCAAGATCCTGGGTCCCGGCCTCGCCACCAAGCGCGACTAGACAGCGCCCAAGCCCGCCGATCCGCGCCCGGGGTCCGCTCACCGCGAGCGGGCCCCGGGCGTGCGAATTCCGCAACATATCCGCGCGCTATCGCGGCTCGCCTGGCCGTGAGAACAAAGAGTGTGAATCTGATTTCTCTTGCGTTAAGACCTGCCGCGATCCGGTAAACGCGCTGGTCGAGTCCATCGGGGATTTCCCGCGCCGACATATGCTTCGCTCGCCTGCGCCAATGGGGGACAGCGGCGAGACGTATGCGACCGGCGCGTACCCGAGCAGCTAGGAACTCACACCGGATGAGCACACATGGAAACATCGGACGGGTCTCGGTCCGCAAGCGACTCGCCGTGATCCTGGCCGTGTCCCTGTCCGTCCTGCTTGGACTGATCGGGTACATCATGGTCAGCGAGGTCAGCCGGTACCAGGCGGTGAACGCCGCCGCGGACGCGGTGCCGCTGGCACTGGTGATCCAGGACTCCATCCACGAGTTGCAGCGCGAGCGCGGGCTGACCAACGGCCTGGTCGGCGGTGACACCCGGTTCGCCGAGCCGCTGAAGGGGCAGCGGCTGACCGTGGACGCCGCGCTCGGCACGTTGCGGCAGGCGGCCGGGGAGAACCCGTCCGCCAGGCTCGACGGGGCCATGCGCGGGCTGGCCGCGCTGCCGACCATCCGGGCGCGGGTCGACGCGAGCGCGGTGCCGCGGCTGGAGACGTTTCAGTTCTACACGTCGGTCATCGCCGCGCTGAGCGATTCCACGTCGAGCACCGAGGAAACAGCCGACGCCACGCTGCGGCCCGGTCTGCTGGCGCTGCGGCTCATCGGGGAGATCAAGGAGCAGTCGGGCCGCGAGCGCGCGTTCCTCAACGGAGTGTTCGCCGCGGGACGGTTCACCGACGACGAATACACCCGGTTCAGTGAGATCCGCGCCGCCAAACTCGCCGCGGTGGCCGAGTTCGAGCGGCACGCCACCCCCGCGCAGCACGACCGGTACGCCGCCACCGTGCGCACCGCCGCGGCCAGCGACGCGGTGGCCTTCGAGCACACCGCGCTGCAGGCCGCCGCGGGCCCGCTGCCCCGGCCGGTCGACCCGCTGGCCTGGTGGTCGGCGATGACCACGGTGATCGATGACCTGCGCACCGTGCAGCGCTCCATCGGCGACGACATCGCCGGGGACGCCGGGTCGCTGCGCACCGCGGCGATGATCCAGGTCGCCGTCGCGGTCCTGGTCGCCGCGCTGGCCGCGTTCGCGCTGATCCAGTTGGTGCGCCGGGTGAACCAGTCCGTCATCGGCCCGCTCGCGCGGCTGGCCAAGGAGGCGGACTCGGTCGCGGCTGTGCGGCTGCCACTGGCCATCGCCGCCGTGCAGGACGGCATCGTGGCCGACCCCACCCCGTCCGGCCCGGTCGGCGTCGACCCGCAGGCGTGCGAGGAGATCGCGGCGCTGGCCAGTTCGATCGACCGGGTGCGCACCTCGGCAATGGCGCTGGCGGGCGAGCAGGCGCTGCTGCGGCGCAACGCCCGACAGTCCCTGGCGAACCTGGGCAGGCGCAACCAGACCCTGGTGCGCAGGCAGCTCGACCTGATCAGCCAGTTCGAGCAGACCGAACTGGACCCCGACGCGCTGGGCAAGCTGTTCCTGCTCGACCACCTCGCCACCCGGATGCGCCGCAACGCCGAAAGCCTGCTCGTCCTGGTCGGCGAGACCGGCCCGCGCAGGCCCGGCGCGCCGCTGTCGGTCGTGGACGTCATCCGCGCCGCCATGTCCGAAGTGGAGGATTACACCCGGGTCGAACTGCGCCGGATCGAGCCCGCGCTCGTCGCGGGCTCCGTGGTGGCCGAGGTCGCCCACCTGCTCGCGGAACTCATCGAGAACGGTTTGGTCTTCTCCCCGCCGGACCGCCGGGTCGAGATCCACGGCAAAATCACCAAGAAGGGCTACCTGCTGGCCGTGACCGACCACGGCATCGGCATGGGACGCGACCAGATCGCCGCGGCGAACGCCAAGTTCCGCGGCGAGGACCCCTTCCTGGTCGCCCCGACGCGGTTCCTCGGCCACTACGTCGTCGGAGCCCTCGCGGGCGCTCTTAGCGCGGACGTGCACCTGGTCGAGTCCGGCGCGTCCGGGATCAGCGCCCGGGTCCTGCTGCCGCACAACCTGTTGGCGGAGCCCACGGTGACCGTCGAACGTGCCCCACAGCCCCCGGCGGCCCGCCTGCGCGGCGCGACCGCCTGATCCGCGCGAGTCCGACGCGCGGACGGCGAGGTTCCCCAGATCCGGTGACCTCGCCGTCCGACGCCGGGCAGGCAGGTGATCAGCGTCGCAGGCCAAGCTGGTTCACATCCGCGATCACCTCCTAGCGGACGACACACAGCCGCCCAGGTCACCCAGAACGTCACCCGCCAAGCCAGGCCACGCCCACGATCACCCCGGGACGAGCGGCGCCCCGCCGCGCAGAGCGCGCCGGCCAAGCCGGGGCACGACCGCCCGCCCCCGGCAGACAGCATGCCGCCGCGCAGGCAATGCAGAACGTCGCTGGCCAGGCCAGCCCACGGTCACGATCACCCCGGGACGAGCGGCGCGCCGCCGCGCAGAGCGCGTCGGCCAAGTCGGGGCACGACCGCCCGCCCCCGGCGGGCAGCGCGCCGCCGCGCGGGGCGCGTAAGGGGTCGCCGGTCGAGCCGGGGCACCGCCACGAACACCGTCGGCGGACAGCGTGCCGCTACCTGGGCGCGCGTGGGGGTCGCCAGTCGAACCGGGGCACGGCCGGGATCGCTGGCGGTGGACAGTGTGCTGCCGGGTGGGGTGTGTGGGGTGTTGTCGGTCGGGTGGGGGGCGGGCGCGATTAGCTTGCGGTGGAGGGTGCGGGGGCGCGGGGGGTGGTGGCGGCTTCGGTGGTTAGGTGTAGGAGGGTGTCGGCGGCGTGGTCGGCGGCTTCGGCTGCTTGTTCTACCGCTTGGAGGGCGGTGTTTACGGCGGTGGAGCGTGCGGTTACCGCCTCCGCCGCGGTGCGTAGGGATGCGGCCACGTCGGGGGAGCCTGCGGCTTCTGCGGCTGCCGCCATGGTTAGGGCGGTGGTGGCGGCGTCTGTGGCGCGTTCGGCTGACAGGGTGGCTTTTTGGCGGGTGGCGTCGTCGGCCAGCCAGTGGTTGAGGCGGGCTAGGGCGTCGGGGAGGTTGTCCTGTAGTGCTGCGACGTGGGTGTGGTCTAGCAGGATCTCGCCGTGTGTTTCTCCGGCCTGGATTTCCAGCCATGCTTGGCCGGTTGACCGGCTGACCCGCAGGGTGAGCGAGTCGTGCTGGCGCAGGGTCATCCCCATCGAGTTCATGCCCATCAGACCGCACCCGCCCAGGGGGTTCCACCGATACGCGTTCCCATGGTGCTCTCCTTATACTTGAGCCGTTATCCGGAGGACGCCCGGCGCCGGGCTTGCGAGGTCGAGGCGCCGGGCGTCCGTTTTTATCTGTCGGCCACCGGCCGGGTTCCGCCTGACAAGATCACGTTCCCCATGTCTGCTTCCTCCGCCGGATGACAACTATTGGCCACACTACTGCGGCGCAAGCGCGCCCGCAACGCAGACTGTCGGACGCGAGCGCGCTGGCTTGACAACGCGCTACCCTGCGCAACATGCCTGCTGTACCAACACGTCGCAAGCGACGACTCGGACTCTTCCTGGAACGCCTGCGGCTCGACGCGGGCCACACCCTGTACCAAGCGGCCGAGCTGCTCCGCGTCAAAGAGACAACAACTAGCCGCTACGAGACCGGCCACATCCGTCCCGGATGGGCGGCCCTCCAGGCGCTGCTGTCGATGTACGGCGCCACCACCGACCAACGCGCGGAAGCCGCGCAACTGTGGGACGACGCGGGCGAGCCAACCGCTCGGGTAATCACTCCAGCGGGTAGTTCACGCGCTTTTCGCGCCTATATGCGAGCCGAAGCCGAAGCGGCCACTGAACTCGCCCTGTCACCGGTGCTCGTCCCCGGCCTGCTCCAGACTCTCGCCTACGCTCGGGCGGTCAACGCTTCCGGCAAGCAGTTCCATGTCTCGGATCAGCCGGAACGCTACGTGTCCGCACGGATGAACAGGAAAGCCCGACTCACCGACGCATCGCCGCTGCGCCTACACACGCTCGTGGACGAGTCGGCGATCCGGCGTGTCGTCGGCGACCTGTCTGTGATGATCGAACAGTTCAATCACCTGCTTGAGATGGGCACCCGTGACAACGTGGTCATCCAGGTCGTGCCGTTCGGAGCCGGATCATATGGGACTATGTCCGGGGCGTTCAGTATTATCGGATACGCCGACGATGACTCACCCGTGGTCTATTTGGAGCATGTGGCGGGCGGTGTGTGGGTGGAAGATGAAAACGACGTCGAGCGATTCCAAGCGATGTTCGACGAGATAGTTGACTTGGCACTTACACCAGCGGAAACCAAGACTCTGCTCGCTGCCGAAGTAAGGAAACTGGAGAACGGACCGTGACCGAACAGACCAGGTGGCGCAAGTCCACCCGCAGTGGTGCCAACGCGAACGGCTGCGTGGAACTGGCGCACACCTTCGACGCCGTGCGCGACTCGAAGAACCCCACCGGACCGACACTGCGCCTCGCCTTGGCCCCACTGCTCACCGCGGCCAAGTCAGGCGAACTCGACCGCTGACCAAGCGAACAACCAACACGGGTCCCCGGGATCAGTCCCGGGGACCCGTGTCGTATGCCGCCTCATAGGCCCGCAGGGTGTCCACGAACAGCCGCCGCTGCGCGGGGGTCAACGGATCAAGAGCCTGCCGCCAGGCCGTCACGCCGTGGGAGAGCCAGCGGTCGATCGCGGGCCGGGCCCGCTCATCGATGCTGATGATCCGCCTGCGGCGGTCGTTCTCGTCCTCGTGGCGCCGCAGGACGCCTTTGCGGTTGAGGTCGCCGACCAGCAGGCTCGCGGTCGTCGGGGCGATTTCCAGGCGGGCGGCCAAGTCGTTCACCGTCATGGGGCCGTCGAACAGCAGGTAGGACAGCAGGGACAGGTGGCGCGGACCCAACGCCAGGGACCGCAGTTCCTCAGGCACGGGAATCCGCTTCACCCGCCCGACCACGCGGGGCATGAGCAGCAGCAGCGCCCGGACGGCGTCATCGACCCCGAGATCACCCGCTCGTCTCGTTGACACCCGCACACCCTCCAGATACCTTTGACATCAAAGCTAATTGCCGACCAAAGCAACTTTGACGCAAAGTACCGGAGAGACATGACAATCCTGGTGACCGGCGCCCGTGGCGGCATCGGCAGCCGTGTCGTCGCCGCGCTGGCCGCGGGCGGGCACCCGGTGCGTGCCTCGGGGCGCGGCGAGATCACCGGCCTGCCCCCAGGGGTGGAGGCCGTCGAACTGGACATCGCCGCGCCACGCGACGCCGAAAGCGCGCTGCGCGGCGTCGATGCGGTGTTCCTGTATCCCACCCGGGAGGATGCGGGCGATTTCCTTGCGGCAGCCCGGAAAGCGGGCGTGGGGCACATAGTGCTGCTGTCCTCGCCAGCGTCCTACGAGCGCGGCGAGCACGACGGGCCGATCGGGCTCATGCACCGCGCGGTGGAGCGGGCCGTCGCGGAATCCGGCCTGCCGCACACCGTGCTCTACCCCGGTTGGCTCGCCAGCAACGCCCGCCGCGACTGGGCGGCGCAGATCCGCAACCACGGCCGCGTCGGCCTCGTCCACCCGGACGCGCGGGTCACGCCCATCCACCTGGACGACATCGCCGAAGTGGCGGCGGACGTGCTGACCCGGGACACCCACCGCGCCCGGATGCAGGTGCTGACCGGCCCGGAATCGGTGCGGCTGCGCGATCTCGTCACCGTCGTCGCCGACGTGCTCGGCAGGCCCATCGGGATCGAGCCGCTGACCCCGGAACAGGCCGTGGCGCGGCGTCCGCCGTGGCTGCCGGAGCCGGTCCTGCGCGCGCTGCTGGACACCGAGGCCGCCGCCGTGGGAGTGCCCGCGCCGGTCAACAACACCGTCGAACGCGTCACCGGCCACCCGCCCCGCACGTTCCGGGAGTGGGTCGAGACCAACCGGGGCGACTTCGCCGAAACTTGACGACGCGGCCTTCCTGAGGGGAGAAGGCCGCGTCGGTCCTTTGTGGTCAGACGGCGGCAGGCGCCGCCGCGGCTTTCTTGGCGTTGGCGTCGATCGCGGCGACGACCTCGGCGCGCAGCGGGCTCGGGAGGTCGTGGCCCATGGTGTCGAGTTCAAGGTAAGTGGAGTGCGAGATGGCCTTGCTCGTCGCCCGGCCGCCGCTGACGGTGATCAGGCTGTCCTCCACGCCGTGGACGACCAGGGTGGGCACGGTCAGCTTCCCCAGATCGTCGGTGCGGTCACGGGCGTGCGCGATCGCGGCGACCTGCCGCCGCGCGCCGGGCGGGTAGTTCATCCGCTCGTAGGAAGCCCGCGCCAACTGGCGGCGGCGGTCCGACTCGGTTTCCCGGTGGGTGCGCGAGCCGATGACGTCGTACACCTTGGCGATGTGCTCGATGGCCGCCTCCGGCTCCGTCGGCGCGGGGGTCAGCACCGCCAGGGCGGCCTCGAAGGTCGGCAGGCCGACCAGGGGCGCGCCGGTGGTGCTCATGATCGAGCACAGGCTGCGCACCCGGTCCGGGTGGTTGATGGCGACCAACTGGGCGATCATCCCGCCCATCGACGCGCCGACCACGTGCGCTTGGCCGATCTCCAGGAAGTCGAGCAGGCCGACCGCGTCGTCGGCGAGGTCCCGGAGGTAGTAGGCGGGGGCCAGCGGCTCGGCGTCGGCGGCGGCCGACTCGATCTTGTCCGACAGGCCGCTGTCGCGGTTGTCGAAGCGGATCACCCGGTAGCCGCGGTCGCCGAGGGCGGCGACGAAGTCGTCCGGCCAGGCGATCAGCTGGGAGTTCAGGCCCATGATCAGCAGCAGCGGCTCGCCGTCCGGGTCGCCCTCGTCGCGATACCAGAGGCGGATGCCATTGGCGGTGGCGTAGGCGCCAGGTTCTTCGGGCATGAGTGTCCTGTCTCTCGTCGTCAGGATCAGAAAGCGCGAAACCCTTGTCGCACTGCGTATGCGCGCGCGAACCGAACGTAGCACCGGGGGTTCGGCGGCCACAGCCATCGCGCGGGGGTCCCACGATCGGGTGAGTGCGGCGATCCGGGCGGGGACATCGGGGTTCGTTCGCCGTGCCGCTCCCCCAGAAGCGGCACGAGCGAAGCCCAGACGGGCGGCGGCCGAATGTGGAACACTCGTTCCATGAACGACACCGCGCTGGTGCTCCCGCTCAACGCCGACACGGGGATCGCCGCGGTCGGCGGCAAGGGGGCGTCGCTGGCGCGGCTGGCCCGCGCCGGGCTGCCGGTCCCGCCCGGGTTCCACGTCACCACCCGCGCCTACCGCGCCTTCGTCTCCGCCGGTCTGGACCAGGAGATCGCCGCCGCGCTGCGGGAAAACGACGCGGACGCCGCTGCGGCGATCGCCGAGGGGTTCGCGCGCCGGGACCTGCCCGCCGACACCGCCGACGCCGTGCTGGCCGCCTACGCGGCGCTGGGCGGCGGCGCGGTCGCGGTGCGCTCGTCGGCGACCGCGGAGGACCTACCCGACCTGTCGTTCGCCGGGCAGCACGACACGTTTCTCGGCGTCACCGGCGGGGATGCCCTGCTGGCGGCGGTGAAGCGGTGCTGGGCGTCGCTGTGGACCGCGCGGGCGATCGGCTACCGGGCCCGCAACGGCATCGCGCCCGAGGACGTGGCGCTGGCCGTGGTCGTGCAGCGGCTCGTGCCCGCGGACGCGGCCGGGGTGCTGTTCACCGCGAACCCCCTCACCGGCGCGCGCGGCGAGACGGTGATCAATGCCGCCTGGGGACTCGGCGAGGCCGTCGTGGGCGGGGAGGTCACCCCCGACACCTACGTCCTGGCCCACGGCAGCCGGACGGAGAAGCGCCGCGAGATCGGCGACAAGAAGGTCATGACCGTGCGCGCCGCCGAGGGCACCGCCACCGAGGCGACGCCCGAGCGGCTGCGCCGGGAACCTGTGCTCGACCAGGCGCGGGCGGCGGAACTGGCCGAACTCGGGGAGCGAATCCACGACCTCTACGGCGGGCCGATGGACGTCGAGTGGACCTTGAGCGCGGGCGAGTTCGCCATCGTGCAGGCGCGGCCCATCACGAACCTGGCCGAGGAGGACACCGCGGAGGTGTGGAACGACAGCCTCGCCGGGGACTACCTGTGGACGTGCGCGAACCTCGGCGAGGCGATCCCCAGCGTGATGACGCCCGCCACCTGGTCGGTCGCGCGGGCGCTGGCGATGCCCGCGGTGGGCGGGCACCCGGTCTCGGGCAACATCGGCGGCCGGTTCTACCTGAACCTGAGCGTGTCCCTGGGCGTGGCGAACGCGCTCGGCCTCGGCGGGTTCGCGCGGCGGCAGGGCGAGCAGATTTTCGGCGGCATCCCCGACAGCGTGGCAGTTCCGCCGCTGCCGATGTCGCGGCTCGCGCTGCTGCGGTCGGCGGTGTCGCTGGGCGCGCTGGCGCTGCGGCAGGCGGTGCCCTACCGGCTGCGGCTGCCCGCGCTGCTGGCCGAGACCCCGGGCCGGTGCCAGGACCTGCGCGAACGCATCGGGGCGGCCGAGTCGCCCGCCGCCCTGGCCGCGCTGTGGCGGTCGGACGTAGCCGACCTGCTGTGGGTGTCGTGCCGGATTCTGGAGTCGGGCGCGCGACAGGGCGGGCCGGAACGGGTGCGGGCCGCGCTGACGCGGGCGGCCGGGGAAGCCGACGCGACCACGCTCATGACCGGCCTGCACGAGCGGTCCAGGGCGGCGTTGGAAAGCCTGGGCCCGGTCCTCGGGCTCGCCCGGCTGCGGCGCGGCGAGATTGACCGGGACGCCTACGCGCGTGCCTGGGGGCACCGCTGCGCCGACGAGTTCGAGCTGTCCGCGCCCCGGCCCGGGGAGGACCCAGCCTGGCTCGGCCGGGAGCTGGCCGCCCCGGGGCCGGACCCGGAAGACCTGCTGCGCAAGCAGGCCGCTGTCCGGGCGCAAGCGTGGCAGCGGCTGCGGGAAGCCCACCCGCGCGCGGCGAACCGGCTGCGCCGCCGCGTCGACCGGGCCGCGGCCGCCGCGCGTCGGCGGGAGCTGGCCCGCTCGGAGATGGTCCGCACGTTCTGGGTGCTGCGGGCGTTCGCGGTGCGCGCGGGCGAGCTGACCGGGCACGGGGACGACATGTTCTTCCTGGGCATGGACGAGATCGTGGCCGTCCTCGACGGCGACACCGCCCCGCTGGCCGCGGTCCCCGCCCGGCGCGCGGCCTACCGGCGCTACAGCGCGCTGCCCGCGTACCCGACGCTGATCCGCGGCCGGTTCGACCCGGAAACCTGGGCGGCGAACCCGAACCGGCGCACGGACCTCTACGACGAGACCGGCGAGCACCCGCCCCTGGGGAACGACAGCGCGGACATCACCGGCTCGCCGGGCGCGGCGGGCGTGGTCGAAGGCGCGGCCCGGGTCGTGTCGAGCGCGGCCGAGGGCGCGGCACTGTTGCCCGGGGAGATCCTGGTGACCGCCGTGACGAACATCGGCTGGACGCCGCTGTTCCCCCGCGCCGCCGCCGTGGTCACCGACGTCGGCGCCCCGCTCTCCCACGCCGCGATCGTCGCCCGCGAACTCGGCATTCCCGCCGTGGTGGGCTGTGGCGACGCCACCAGCAGGCTCGCCACCGGCGACTGGGTGCGGGTCGACGGCGCCCGCGGCACCGTCACCCTCCTGAAGTCCGCCCAGGAGTAGCGCTCAGACCCGGACGCTCAAGAACAGGATCTTGACCGCGACCTGCGCCGGGACCGACCCGCCGACCGCCGCGGACAGCACCGGCTCGGCGTGGCGCAGAACCGGGGCCAGCAGCCGCAGCAGAGGCTGGGTGTGCACCAAGAGCACCGGGCGCGTCCCGCCGTGATCGGTCTGCTCGCGGATCAACTCGAACATCGTCTGTTCTCACAGTCCTGCTCAGAACCACAGCGGACCATCCGGGCAAGCCGAGGATCACCCGCCGCGGGGAGCGAGGACAACGGACGGGAGGTTAACTGTGAGTGCCTTCTCCGTCTCCTTTGAGTGAATCAGGGGCCAGTCCGGGAGAGTCGCCGCCGCACTGGGTATGACCCGCCCTCAGAGGACGAAGCCGGGTTCGAGCAGGTGAAAGGTCGGATGGTGCGCACCAGCGGATGGGGACTGCCGTTGATCGGAGCGGGACTGGCGCTGGCGGCGCCCGCCCGCGCCCTGCGGGCGGCCGGGGAGGCGACGAGCACCGCGCTCAGCGTCGCCGACGAAGCCGTGGGCCTCGGGCGGCGGGTCGCCGTCACCGGGACCAGAGCGGGCCGAGAAGCCGCGGCGGTCACCGGGCGCCTGGTGCGCGACGCGCTGACCCGGCGCGACCGGCGGTGGCAGACGGGCAACCTGGTGCACCTGCCGCTGAGCCTGCCCGACCAGCCGAGGGAGCGGGCGCGGGAGCCGATCGCGCGGGCCGTCGCCGCGGTGCTCGACCACCCGGACGTCCTCAGCGCCTACTGGGACGGCGGGCTGGCCCGGCTGGTCATCCGGGTCGCCGAGGACGTGGCGGCCGACCGGGTGACCGACGAGGTGTCGGAGATCGCGCAGCGGCACGGACTGGAGATCGACGACCCCGAGCCGGAAACCCATCCCGGCGACCTCGCCGAGGTCAGGACGGCGGCCATCGCCCTCGCGCTGGCCGCAGCCGGGCTGACCGCCGCGCTGACCGGCAGGCTGTTCTGGCTGCGCCGCCCGCCGCGCCCGGCGGCGGCCGCGCTGACCGTCCTGCGGGAAGACCCCCGGCTGCGGGGGCTGCTGTGCGACCAGCTCGGCGCGGGGGCCACCGAGGTCGTCCTGGCCGCGGCGAGCGCCGCGGTGAACGGGTTCGGCCAGTCGCCATCGGACGTGCTGCTCGACACCACGCTGCGAGTGGGCCAGCTCCTGGACGCGGTGGCCAGAGCGCGCGCGTTCGAGCGGGCGCAGGAGACGCTGTGCGTGCCCGAGCGGGAAAGCGTCGAGCCCCGCGCGGTCCCCCGGCCCGCACCGTCGGACCCGGTGACCGACTACGCGGCCAAGGCGTCCGCGGGCGGCGTGGTGGGCGCGGTCGCCACCGGGGTGTTCAACCGGAACGTGACCGAGGCGGCCGACGCGATCCTCGCCGGGTCGCCGCGCCCAGCCCGGTTCGGCTGGACCGCCTTCGCCTCCGCGCTGGGGCAGGTCCTGGCCCACGACGGCGTGCTGGTGCGCTCCCCCGACCGGCTGCGGACGCTGCAAACCGTGGACACGCTCCTGGCGCACGCGGGCGCGCTGCACCTGGACCGGCGCATGGTGTGCGAGGCCAACCCGCACGAGCCGGACTGGGCGGACGGCAGGCTGTGGCAGGCGGCCGAAGCCGCGCTGGCCGGGCACGCGGACGCCGGTGTCGAGTTGCGCCCGGTGGCCGACAACGCCGAGGAGACGACCGGGCTGATGATCGCCTCGGCCGATGGGCGCGAGGTCGGCACGGTCCTGGTCGGGCACGAGCCCGACCCGGTCGCCGACGCGGTCCTCGACGCCGCTGGCCAGGCCGGGCTGCGGGTCGTGGTCATGGAGAACGGGGTCGCCGGAGCGTGCGTCGGGGCCGCCGACGAGACGATCGGCGCGGACCGGTCGATGGTCGAGGTCCTCGACGCGCTGCGCGCCGAAGGCCACGTCGTGCTCACCCTCGCCCGGCCGGGCGGCATCCAGAACGGCAACGGCAACGGCAACGGCAGCGGCAACGGGGACGGGGACGCCGGGCAGCGGGCGGACGGGCATCCGGGGCTCGACGCGGACGAGGTGGACGGGGTGCTGGGCGGCGACCTGTCGGTGTGCCTGGCCGACCAGGACAACGCCGTGCTCTGGTCGGCCGACCTGCTGTGCGCGGACGGGCTCGTCGGGGTGTGGCGGCTGCTGCGGGCGATCCCGGCGGCGCGGGCCGCAGGCGAGCACGCGGTCACCCTGGCCAAGGCGGGGGCCGCGCTGTCGGGCCTGCTGGTCGTCACCAGCCAGCAGCGGCGCTGGGGCAGGCTGTTCGCCCCGCTGGCCAGGGTCAGCCCGGTCGACCTCGCCGCGGGCGTCGCGCTGCTGTCCGGGTGGGGGCTGGCGGCGAGTGTCGGCGCGCAGACCGCGCCCATCCCCCGGCCCCGGGTGCCCTGGCACGCGCTGGCCGCCGACGAGGTGCTGACCCGGGTGCGCGAGCAGACCTGGCGGCACCGGCGGGCCGCGACCGGGCTGGCCGCGCAGAGCCGCCACCTTGGCGCCCGGCTGGCGCGGCTGCCCGGGGCCAAGCCGGTGATCGTCACGCTGCGGCTGGCCGACGCGGTGCGCACCGAACTCAGCGACCCGCTCACCCCGGTGCTCGCGGTCGGCGCGGCCGCCTCAGCCGTCCTTGGGTCCACTGTGGACGCGATACTGGTGATCGGGGTCGTGGGGGTCAACGCGTTCGTCGGCGGCGCGCAGCGGCTGCGCGCCGAGCACGCCCTCGCCGCGCTCGCCGCGGGCCAGCGGCAGCAGGCGCGCGTGGTGCGCCGACCCGGCGGGAACGAGACCGTGGCAGTGATCGACGCCGACGAACTGGTCCCCGGGCAGATGATCGAACTGCGCGGCGGCGACGTCGTCCCGGCCGACGCGCGGCTGCTGGCGCTGCACGACCTTGAGGTGGACGAGTCCGCGCTGACCGGGGAGTCGCTGCCGGTGACCAAGGAACTCGTCGCGACCTCGGCGGCCACGATCGCCGACCGGCACTGCATGGTGTTCGAGGGCACCACCGTGGTCGCCGGGACCGCGCGGGCCGTGGTGGTCGACACCGGCAAGGACACCGAGACCGGGCGCGCGGTGGCGCTGGCCTCGCGGACCCCGCCCTCGGCCGGGGTGCAGGCGCGGCTGGGCGAGCTGACCCGCAAGGCGCTGCCGCTGACCATCGTCGGCGGCGCCGCGGTGACCGGGCTGGCGCTGCTGCACGGGCGGCCGATCCAGGAGGCCATCAGCGGCGGCGTCGCGGTCACCGTCGCCGCGGTGCCCGAGGGGCTGCCGCTGGTGGCCACCGTCGCGCAGATGGCCGCGGCGCGGCGGCTGAGCAGGCACGGCATCCTGGTCCGCACGGCGCGGACGCTGGAGGCGCTGGGCCGGGTCGACACGATGTGCTTCGACAAGACCGGCACGCTCACCGAGAACAAGCTCACCGTGATCCGCGCGGTGACCGCCGATGGCGAGGTCTTCGCCGCCGACCAGTCCGAAGTGGCCGATGTCCTGACCCTGGCGGCCCGCGCCTGCCCGCAGCAGCCAACCGAGGTGGGCAAGCACGCGCACGCCACCGACGAGGCCACCCTGCGCGCCGCGCCGCCCGACCCGGACTGGACGCTGGTCGCTGGGCTGCCGTTCGAGGCCAGCCGCGGCTACGCCGCCGCGGCCGGGTTCGACGGCGACACCGCGCTGCTCGCGGTCAAGGGCGCGCCGGAGGTCGTGCTCCCGGCCTGCGCCGACGCGCCAGCCGACCTCGCCGACCTGGTCGCGGACCTGGCCTCGGACGGGCTGCGGGTGCTGGCGATCGCCCGCCGCGATGTGGATCCGGACAGTGTGGCCGACGCGGTGGACGAGCCGCTGGGCGAGCTGGCCTACCAGGGGCTGATCGCCCTCGCCGACACCGCCCGGCCCAGCGCCGCGCCCCTGGTGCGGCGGCTGCGCGCGGCCGGGGTGAACCCGGTCGTGCTCACCGGCGACCACCCGGAGACCGCGCGCGCCATCGCCATCGGCCTCGGCTGGCCAGAGGACACCCTGGTCGTCACCGGCGACGAACTGGCCTCCCTCGACCGCGAGGGCGGCGCGCGGCTGCTGCACGACGCCGGGGTCGTCGCCCGGGTCGCCCCCGAACAGAAACTCCAGGTCGTGGAGGCGCTGCGGGCCTCGGGCCGGGTGGTCGCCATGGTCGGCGACGGCGCCAACGACGCGGCCGCCATCCGCGCCGCCGACGTGGGCGTCGGCATCGCGGCGCGCGGGTCGGCCGCGGCGCGCAACGCCGCCGACGTGGTGCTGACCGACGAAGACCTCACGGCGCTGGTCGGGGCCATTGAGGAAGGCCGCGCGCTGTGGCGCAGCGTGGCCGACGCCATCAGCATCCTGATCGGCGGCAACGCGGGCGAGGTCGGGTTCACGGTGCTGGGCAGCCTGCTGGCGGGCGGCTCGCCGTTCTCGACGCGGCAACTGCTGCTCGTCAACCTGCTCACCGACATGTTCCCCGCCATGGCTGTGGCGGTCACGCCCGCCTCGGCCGCCAACGGCGACGACCGCGCCCCGGTCGGCACGTCCGTGCTCGACGGGCCGCTCACCCGGCAGATCCGCCAACGCGGCATCACCACCGGGCTCGGGGCGAGCACGGCGTGGCTGTTGGGGAACTGCACGCCGGGAACCGCGCGGCGGACGAGCACCATGGCGTTGTGCGGCCTGGTCGGGTCGCAGTTGGTGCAGACGCTGATAGGGCGGCAGCGGAGCCCGCTGGTGCTGGCGACGACGGTGGGGTCGGCGGCGGCGTTGTTCGCCGTGGTGCAGACGCCTGGGCTGAGCCAGTTCTTCGGGTGCACCCCGCTGGGACCGGTGGCGTGGGCGGGAGTGGGCGCCGCGATGGGGACCGCCGTGGTGGGACCGTTCGTGGTGCCGCCGTTGGAGTCCGCGGTGTCCCGGTTGGCCGGTCGCTTGCCCGCTGTTCGGTTTGTCCGGTGAGGGCTGGGAACTTTTCGGAAGCGCGAGGCGACCCTGTGGTGGACCCGATCGACACTTCTCACCCCTGGGATGGTCAGCGTGATGGACACCAACGGCATGCGGCACATCGCCACGTTCTGCGGTTCGTGCGACTGCGGTTGCCCTGAGCTGTGGATCGACCCGGACGCTCCCGAGGAGAAGCGCGTGGTGATCACCGACGACTTCGGACAGCGCATCCAGATGAGCCTGGGGCAGTTGTCCGACCTCATCGACGACGTGAAGGGCGGCGTGCTGGACACGCTGTTGACGCCGAGCGCGTCCTGACCTCCCGCCTGCCCGGCGCCACCGCGGTGGTGGCGCCGGGGGCCGGTCATCGCGCGGTCGCCAGGTAGGCCTCCAAGGCGTCGGCTCCGGCGGCGGGGCCGCCCGCGGCGTGCAGGTGGTCGGCCATGGTCGCCAGGGCCGCCCGGATGCTCTGGTCTTCAGCGATGTCCGCCACAGCCGCGCGGAGTTGGGCCGGGGTCAGGTTTTCGGTGTCGATGAGCCTGCCCAGGCCCAGTTCCTCGACCCGGCGGGCGTTCGCGGTCTGCTCCGGGGTCTGCGGGACGGCGGCCAGGGGGACCTGGTTGAGCAGGGCCTCCATAGTGGAGTTCATGCCGGTGTGGGACAGGAACACCGTGGCGTGCCGGAGCACCGCGGGCTGCGGGAAGCGGGCGCGGACGTCGAAGTTCGGCGGGATCTCGCCGAGTGCCGCTGGGTCCACCCGGTCGCCCACGGCCATCGCCACGTGCCACGCGGTGCCCGCGAAAGCCTTGGCGCACAAAGCGAAGAAGTCGGCGCGGTCGTTGAACACGGTGCCCAAGGAGACGAACAGCACCGGGGAGCCGTCCTCGGGCGGGCGCCACCGCGACTCGGACGCGCGGGAGCCGACCGAGGGGCCGATGAAGCGGAAGCGGTCATCGAAGGTGTCGCCCTGGATCTGGAACTCACGCGGGATGAAGACCAGGTTCAGCGGGGCGACCAAGCCGCCCGCGACCTTGCTCTCCCCGAAGGACAGGCCGTAGTCGGCCATGATCTTGGCGATCTCGGCCAGATATTCGGCGAACTTCGGGTGGGTGGGATCGAAGTCCTTCGGGGTCAGCAGGGACCCCAGGTCGAACGACTCGTTGCCCGCGAAGTTGGCCACCGTGGCCACCTCGGGCACCCCGTACCGGCTCGCGAGCAGCCTGCCGGGCAAGGTCATCATGTCGTAGCAGATGGCATCCGGAATGTCCTCGGCCACCCAGCGGTCCAATTCGGGCAGGACACGCTTGACGGCGGTGAGGAGCCCCATCAGCATCTCGGCCAACTGCTCGGTGGTCTGCCCGGCGTCCGCGGAAACGGGCGGCAGCCGCCAGTCCACGACGAACGGTTCGGCGCCCACGGCCTCGACCGCGTCGACAAAGTCCGCGTTGACGGCATAGCTGACGCGGTGTCCCCTGCCCCGCAACTCCTCGACAAGCGGCAGCGTCGGGTTGATGTGGCCGGACGCGGGCAGCGCGATGAACGCGAAGTGCTTCTTCATTTCCCCAGACCCCCCTGGTTTCCGACGTCCATCTTCCGCGCGGGGGCAGGGTTAGTCGAGCGGTTTAGCGCTAACCGAGTTCGAGGCTCGTCACAGCGAACACGCGCGACAGATCGACCTCCGGGGCCGGTCCGGTGTACATCCGGGCGGCCTCGAACGACGGCGCCAGGCCAAGCCGCTCCATCAGGCGCACCGAAGGCTCGTTGACGTCGGGCACGTCGACCGCGATCGGGGCGCCGGGGACGGTCTCGGCCAAGCCGGTCACCAGGGCCGCGGCGACGTCCTCCGACACGGCGTAGAGCGGGCCGACGCGCGCGGCCACGCTGGCGGCGCGCAGGACGGCGAGGCCCTGGAGTTCGCCGTCGGCCACCGCGGCCAGCGCCGTGCGGCCGGGCAGGCCGAGCCAGGCGGCCAGGAAGGCGTCGCGCGGGGCGGGGAAGAACCGGCGGTCGTAGGCGGCGAGCACGTCGAACGGGATCGTGCGGGCGTCGACCAGGGTGACGCCGTCCGACACCGGCTCAGCGGACGGCACGCCCTGGTAGCGCACGTTGTTCCACGCCTTGCGGAAACCGGACTTGCGGTAGTTGTCCTGCTGGTCGACCACGCCGTCCAAGCCCACGACGCGCCCGGCGAGCCGGGCCATGCCCGCCCGCCACAGCTGAATCCCGTAGCCCTGCCCGCGCACCTCCGGCCGCGCCAGGTAGAACCCGATGAAGCCGAAGTCGGACCCGTAGCGCACGGCGGAGATCGACGCCACCGGCACGCCGTCGAGGACGCCGAACAGGAACCCGCCCGGGTCGGCGGGGAAGAACGCCTGCGGGTCCGCGGTCCCGGGGTTCCAGCCCTCCTCGTCGGCCCACTCGACCAGCCGGGCCATGTCCGCCACGCTCGCGGTCACGATCTCGAACGCCAACTCCGACCTCCCCAGGACCACCACGATGATCAGTCGGGGACTCTAGCGGCAGGGCCCGACGACTACCCCTTCGCCGCGAGCGCCGTCGCGGGCTCGGCCGCCGCGGCCTGCTCCGGCGGCCTGCCCGAGGTCACCAGCATCGCCAGGGCGATCGCGCCGACCGCCGCCGCGACCGGGGCCAGCGCCAGGATGCCCCAGAGGTTGATCACCAGGCCGCCGAAGACGCCGGAGAGCCCGACGCCGAGGTAGATCGCCGAGGCGTTGAGGGACAGCAGCAGATTGCTGTTGGCCGGGGCGATGTCGATCAGCCACTTCTGGATCGGCGGGTTGACCGACCAGGTCAGCAGGCCCCAGGCGAACAGCGCGACAGCCGCGCCGCCCACGGTGCCCGTCGTCAGCGGCAGCGTCGCCAGAACCACGACGCACATGCTGAAGGTGACCAGCATCGGCTTGCGGCTGCCGTACCGGTCGGTGGCCCGGCCGCCGACCGAGTTGCCGACCGCGCCGCCGACGCCGTAGACGACCAGCAGCAGGCTCAGGGTCGTGCCGCTCACCGACGCGGTGGCCGAGAGCAACGGGGCGATGTAGGTGAACACGCTGAACGCGGCGAGCACGCCCAGCACCGTCATCCCGAGGACCAGCCGCACCTGCCGGTCGGCCAGCACCGCGACCCGCTCGCGGACGGTGGCCGCCGGGGGCGCCGCCACGGTCGGCACACCCGCCCACACGGCCGCCGCCGCCACCGCGGACAGGGCCGCGACCAGCGCGAACACCCCCTGGTAGCCGATCCGGCCGCCGAGCAGGTTGCCCGCGGGGACACCGAGGATCAGCGCGACGGTCAGACCGCCAAAGACCACCGCGACCGCCCGGCCGCGCCGCTCCGGCGGGCTCAGCAGCGCGGCCACGCCGGTCGCCACCGGGGTGAACACCGCGGCGCCCAGCGCGCTGAGCACCCGGGCGACCAGCAGCAGCTCGTAGGTCGGGGCCACCGCCGCCAGGGCGTTGCCCAGGGCGCTGACCAGCAGCGCCACCACCAGCAGCCGCCTGCGCTCCCACCGCCCGGTGGCCGCGGCCAGCAGCGGGGACGCGATGGCGTAGGCGATGGCGAACGCGGTGACCAACTGGCCCGCGGTCGCGGTCGAGACGTCCAGCTCCTGGCTCACGGCGGGCAGCACGCCGGAGATGATGTAGCCGCTGGTGCCCACCGTGAACGCGCCCGCGGCGAGCAGGTAGGTGCGTGATGACATGCCGTCCCCCTCAGACAGTTGGCATGCGAACCGTAGTACGACGGTTACCGTACTACGATGGTTGTCGAACCAGTCAAGCTCTTACTATGTGACGATGGGCCAAGCAGAACTCCCGCACCCGGAACGCGCGGACATCCGCATCGAGGCGGTGCTGGCCGCCCTCGCCGACCCGATGCGGCTGCGCATGGTCCGCGAGCTGGCCCAACTCGGCACCGGGGTGGCCTGCGGCTCCATCGAGCTGCCCATCAGCAAGTCCACCCGCACCCACCACCTGCGCATCCTGCGGGAGGCAGGTGTGGTCCGCATCCGCCCGGAAGGCACCAGCCGGATCACCACGCTGCGCCGCGACGACCTGAACGCCCTGTTCCCGGGGCTGCTCGACGGCGTCCTCGCCGCGCCCCGGTGACACCATGGACCTGAGACCGGCCGTAAACTGGTGGTTCGCCAGGGAAAACAGGATCATCGGGAACGGAACTTGAGGGTGCGCGGGGGTATGCGGAGCAGACGCGCGGTCGTCGCCGGGCTCAGCGCGGTCGCGATCGGCGCGAGCGGCGCGACGGCGTTCGGCCAACTGCGCCCGCCCGCCGAGACGTCGATTCCCGGCGCCATGGCCGCCGCCGCCCTGGTCCAAGCTCCACCGAGCACTCACCCGCCGACCGCAGTGCTGGCGTCGGAGCCCGCGGCGCCGCTTCAGGCCGGGGCGACCGGGGTGCGGGTCGTCGCGCTGCAAGCCGCCCTGCGCGGGCTCGGCTACCAGATCGGCACCCCCGGCGCCTACGACGACGAGACCGCGCACGGCGTCATCGCGTTCCAGAAGGTGCACGGCCTCCCCCGCACCGGCGTCGCCGACGCCGCCACCCTGGCCGCGCTGCGCGCCCCCGTCACACCGGCCGCCCGCGGCGCGGCGCCGGGCTTCCACGTCGAGGTCGACCTCGCCCGCCAGGTCGCGTACTTCGTTCACGACGGCGTCGTCGCCCGCGTCTATGACGTCTCCACCGGCCGCGACGCCCCCGGCAAGCACACCCCGACCGGCGAGTTCACCGTCACCCGGAAGATAGACGGCTGGCGACACGCTCCGCTGGGTCCGATGTGGCGGCCGTCCTACGTCGGCTACGAGGGCATCGCCTTCCACGGCGGCGAACCGGTGCGCGCGTTCCCGGACAGCAACGGCTGCGTGCGGATGACCGACCGGAGCGTGGACGAGACCTTCGCCCAACTCACCATCGGCGCCCGAGTCTCGATCTACTGACCGGAAGCCGGGGCCCTGTCACCCGTTCGCCGTGCGAACCACCCGATGGTGCGGTAGCGCGGCCGTGCCCTGGTCACCGGAAGCGGCCCGCTGTTACGTTCGCCGAACGAGGTCGCCGCGAGCGCTTTCCATCCTTCCCCAAGGAGAAACGCGATGATGGACGAAATCACCGGCCGGGCGGACGAGAGCAGCAGCAAGGCCCCCGAATACCGCGACCGGCTCATCGACCTCTACGGCGACTTCGACCTGGAGACCGCCGAAGGCAGCGACACGCTCGGCGCCTGGTTCCTCGGGCCGCTCGCGGAGAACCAGGAGCTGTTCGCGCAACTGCTGACCCGGGCGCTGGAATCGCACTGCAAGGACCGGAAGTCCTTCTATCCCGGCGATCCCGCCTACGTCACCCCGGACATCAAGAACTCCCAGGAATACAAGAACAGCGTCGAAGTGCTCTCCGAGGAGACCGACAAGCTGCTGAACGCCCTGCGCGGCTCGGTCCCCTTCTTCAGCTACCGCTACCAGTCCCACATGAACTGGGACGTGACGCTGCCCGCGATCGTGGGCTACTTCGCCGGGATGCTCTACAACCCGAACAACGTCGCCGCGGAAGCCTCGCCGGTGACAACCCTGCTGGAGAAGGCCGTCGGCGACGACCTGTGCCGGATGCTCGGCTACGACATCCTCTCCGAGACCACGCCGCGGCCGTGGGGCCACATCACCTGCGACGGCTCGGTCGCCAACATCGAGGCGCTGTGGTCGGCGCGCAACCTCAAGTACTACCCGATCGCCGTCGCCGCGGCCTTGGAGCACGAGCCCGCGCTGGCCAAAGCCCGCAACCTCACCGTCACCCTCGCCGATGGCGTCACCAGTAAGCGGATCTCGCAGCTGACACCGTGGGAACTGCTGAACCTGACGGTGGACGACGCGCTCGCGCTGCCCTCGCGCATAGTGGAGGATTACGGCGTGCCGGTCGAGGCGCTGGCGGCCATCAACGAGCACTCGTTGCAGAAACTGGGCTACGAGAAGTTCGCCCGCGAACACCTCGGCGGCGACATCAGCGAACCCGCGGTGTTCGCGCCGATCACCATGCACTACTCGTGGCCCAAAGCCGCCGCGCTGCTCGGCATCGGCCAGCACAACCTCATTCCGATCGAGGTCGACCTCGACGCCCGCGCCAAAGCCAGCCACCTTCGGTCCTGGTTGGACACTTGCGAAGCCGAGCGGCGGCCGGTGCTGATGGCCGTCGCCGTCCTGGGCAACACCGAGCAGAGCTCAGTCGACCCGCTGGCGAAGATGATCGCGATGCGCGCGGAGTACCGGCGCCGCAACTTCTCCTACGTCATCCACGCCGACGCCGCCTGGGGCGGCTACTTCGCTTCCATCAAACGGGAAAGCGCCATTCCCGCGACGGCGGGGCAGATCCGGTTCACCCCGGACCTGTCGATGAGCCCGTACGTCAACGAACAGTACAACGCGTTGGGAGAGACCGACTCCATCACGATCGACCCGCACAAGGCGGGCTACATCCCTTACCCCGCAGGCGGTCTCTGCTACCGCAACAAGGCGCAGCGGAACCTGGTGGCGTTCAGCGCGCCGTATGTCGCGCACGACGAGGAAGTCGACACCAGCGTCGGCTTCTACGGCGTGGAAGGCTCCAAGCCGGGCGCGGCGGCGGCCGGGGTGTACCTGAGCCACCGGGTGATCGCCCCCGACCAACGCGGCTACGGGCGGATTCTGGGGCAGACGCTGTTCAACAGCAAGCGCCTCTACGCCCAGGTGGTCACGATGGCGCAGCCGGACGACCCGTTCATCGTCGTCCCCTGCCAGCGGCTGCCCGCGGAGAAGAAGCACCCCGGCGACAAAGTGGCCATCCACAACGACTTGCAATACATCCGCGACGAGATCATCGGCGCCACCAACGAAGAAATCTACGCGAAGCTGGACGACCCGAAGCAGCGCAAGTTCTGCGTGTTCTTCCGGGACCTGGGGTCGGACCAGGTGATCATCGCCTACGCGTTCAACTTCTACGCCGACGAGAAGAAGACCCGGCTCAACACCAGCATCGCCAAGATGAACAAGCTCAACTCGCGGATCTTCGCCACTTTGAGCATGGCCCCCGCCGACTCGATCAACCCGCCCAACGGCAAACCCGTGCCGCCGATGATCGTCACCGGGTCCACCTTCGACCCCCGCGTCTACAAGGACGAGTACATGGGCAGGCTCCGCGCCCGCCTCGGCGTCGAGAACGACCCGGCGCAGTCCATCGACTACATCATCTCCACCACCATGGACCCGTGGGTGACCGACACCGCCGAGGGCAACTTCATCCCCAAGGTGGTCGAAGTGCTGCGCCAGACGGTGATCGAGGAGATCAAGCGCATCTGGCGGGAAGACGCCATCACGGCCCAGCCCTGAGCGCGTTAGGCTCTCGCCCTGAGTCAAGGGTCGAACGTGGAGTTGAGCGATGGCCGAGCAAGCGCCCTGGGTCCCGGCGGACGTCAACACCGAAGTGCCGAGCGCGGCCCGGGTGTATGACTGGCTGCTCGGCGGCTACCACAACTTTCCGGTCGACCGCGCGGTCGGCGAACGCGTGCTGCAAGTGCTGCCGGACGGGCGGAAAGTCGCCAACTCCAACCGCGCCTTCCTGCGGCGGGCCGTGCAGCACATGATCGGCCAGGGCGTGCGCCAGTTCCTCGACCTCGGCTCGGGCATCCCCACCACGGGCAACGTCCACGAGATCGCCCACGCCGCCGACCCCGCCTGCCGCGTGGTCTATGTCGATTACGACGAGGTGGCCGTGGCGCACGGCAAGCTGATCCTCCAAGACAACGACAACGCCATTGTCGTCGCCGCGGACCTCTGCTCGCCGGAGACCGTGCTGGGGCCCGCGGTGACCGAGTTCCTGGACTTCACCCAGCCGATCGGCCTGCTGATGGTCGCGGTCTTCCACTTCGTCCCCGACGAGCGCCACCCGGCGGACATCGTCGCCCGCTACCGCGACGCCCTGCCCCCGGGCAGCCTGCTCGCCCTGTCCCACCTGACCGCCGACCACAAGCCCACGGAGATGGCCGGGGTGGTCGAGGCGATGAAGAACAGCCGCGATCCCATGTACTTCCGGCCGTACGACGCGGTGCTTTCCCTGTTCGAAGGCTTCGACCTTGTGGAACCGGGTCTGGTCAGCGCGCCGCAGTGGCACCCGGATCCGGACGCGCCTGTCGACAGCACTGAGGGCGTGTACGCGGGCGTGGGTGTTAAGGGCTGAGTCGGTTGTGGGGGATCATGGGGGGATGCGTGCGGGGATGCCCGGCGAACCAGGCTCCGTAAGTTCAGAGGACAGCCAGACGTTTCGCAGTCCCACGAAAGGGAGTGCGCTGAGCTGGCAGTCAGCCACCCAAGGTAGCGGTGGGGGTGGTGTGGTCGATACCTTTGGTGAGTGGTGGCCACGTCCTGTTATCGAAGGGTTAGCATGATCGAGTCGGTGGAATTGGTAGTGACGGCGTTGGCTGCTGGTGCGGCAGCCGGTGCGAGTGAGACTGCATCCAAAGCGGTTCAGGACGCGTACCAGGGGTTGAAGTCGCTGGTTCTGCGAGTGCTACGCCATGACGAGTCGGCGCGGACACCCGTAGTGGAGGCTGTGGAAGCCGACTTGGTCGGCACAAGTGAACAGCGGCAGGAACTGGTGGCCGCACTGACGGCAGGGATCGGCGGATCGGATGCCGGGTTGGTGGCGGCAGCGCGCAGGCTGCTCGAGTTGACGACCCCCGCTGCGAACGAGGCGGGGAAATATCGTTTGACACTCCAGGACAACCAGGGCGTGCAGGTGGGTGACCACAACACCCAGACTCTCAACCTCAACAACTGAGCCCCGTGACCGCCGACAACCCTGCGAAGCCCAAGCCCCCCATGCCGACCGAGGCGCAGGCCGCATCGGTGCATGAGGTAAGCAACAGCCGAGGCTTCCAGGTCGGAGACGGTAACACTCAGATCATCAACTACAACTTGCAACCGACTACGTCCGCGATGGTGTCGCCCCCGCCACTCGGACAGCCGAAAATGGCAGAACCGCCGGTGAGACAAGCACCGACTTCCGGCACGACCCACGAGATTGGAGAAGCATTTGAGCCAATAGTTGGAGTAGCGGCCCGATTAGCCGTCAAATCCTCGTTCCGTGGCATTGGTGAACTGCCAGGCTCGTCCGAACCATGGGATTTGTCGAGGATCATCGCTCTTCTCTCCGGACTGCCAGATGACCAGGTTCGCGCGCGAACGCTACTAAACGATCTCCGACTCGCCCTACTGACGACGCGCTTCCTCCACACGTGGATGCGCCCCAAGTTGACTCGGGAACGACTATCTCGCGCTCTGTTAGATTGTGGCGTCTCACTACTGCGGCATGATCACGCGCAGCTTGGCGATTTCGTCGAGCACGTGGCCCTGTGTAGGCCGATGACCGCGCCGAACGCTGGGGCGATGCTTGTGCTGTTCGCCGCATCGCTGGGGCATCAAGCAGGACTCGACTTGCACGATGGCCGGTTCCTGCACTGGGCTGAGTCCGTCACCGATATTGTGGCAGCGAACGAACAGATCGCCTTGGTTACCCGCCGTCATTCATCCAGTCAGCGTCGGTTGATTCTTGCAATTCGTGGGTCACTGACCGGCGGTTGGCCGGAAAGCGTATCATCGTGGCTGATAGATGACCAGGAATTATTGGCCACAGATATCGAGAATTGCCGACCGGAAGAACAAGCAGTGGAACAGGCTATCGCGAGCTTGGTAAATCGCGCGCGCGAATGGCCTGGCCCGCCGTTAACCCGCGTGGAGATCGCGGTCCCAGCCCCACTTCTTGCTCACTGGCGCCCAGAGGAGGTACGTGTCGGCAGTAAACTCGCGGTTCACCACGATGTAGTGCTCCGATGGAGTGGGCGCATGGAATCGCCCACTCACGTGGATCCGATCTTCGAGGCCGAACTTCGTTGGGAAAGCGTGCTTGAAAACGGCGTAAATGGATTTACCTGGCTCGACACGGCTGACAACCCGGTTGAGGTAGCCAACGGATTTCAGTCCGGCGATTACGCTGGCGGATTTGGCCTCCGGTTCTGCCCACTCGGTCACGATGAACTGATCGAGGTCATCCTGACTTACTCCCCAGTCCTTTTGCTTCCGATTGACGAAAACTGCTCGTGGAGTGACATCGTGGGTGAAATGGCCAACATCTGGCCCGGCCCGCTAGACGCGTTCGCGATGGCTCACCGAGAACGTATTCGCCGACTTCGCCGGGCCGACACTGTGCCCGCCCTTGGGATGACCCGGTTGCTATGGGAAGACCGCGACTGGCTCATTTTCTGCCGAAACGTCCGCCCGACGCGGATTAACCTGGGATAGTCAGGAGATCAATGATGCCATGGAACCCCTACTACCAAGGCGATGGACAGAGACGGGAGGTGATATTGCCCGATCCACCTCCATGGCGCACGTTTCCGACTTCGGAGGCACACGTCGCCGCTACATTCCAGCCTCCAAAGGAGTTGGTAGAAGCAGTTAATGCGGCGATCTCACTGCGTCGTCCTCTTTTGATCACTGGATTGCCCGGTTCTGGAAAATCGTCGATTGCGGACTCGATCACCACTGAGCTGAACCTTGGAAAAGTTCTCCGCTGGCACATCACATCGCGCAGCAACCTTGTTGACGCGCTCTACCGCTACGACGCGCTCGGTCGGCTGGACGAAAGTCGACGCGGCGGGACGGATGACATCGGGCAGTTCATTGAATTAGGCCCCCTAGGCACCGCTCTGGTTCCCTCCGAGAAGCCTCGCGTCCTACTGATCGATGAGATCGACAAGAGCGATATCGACCTGCCCAGCGACCTGCTCAACGTTCTCGAACGCGGTGATTTTACCGTCAAGGAGCTTGCCCGCCATAGAGACCCAAAGGCTACTGCGCGTCTATGGGAGAGCGAGGATACAGTCACTGTTACCCGAGGGCATATACAGTGCACGACGTTTCCAATTATCGTGATGACCAGCAACGGTGAGCGAGAATTCCCAGCCCCATTCTTGCGCCGATGCGTGAGGACCGAGATGCCTGTACCCAATGCGTCGACGCTGGCTGACATCGTCCGGGCACATCTCGGCCAAGACGCCACTCGGGACGCGACCGACGTCATCGAATCGTTCGCACGGGAGATTCAGAACGGATCAAACCTGGCAATCGACCAATTGCTGAACGCAATATTTCTCACGACCCGCGTAGCGCTAGCCGACCAGAGTAGGGAACAACTCATCCAATTGCTTCTCACACCTCTGTCCACCACCTAGTCATGCTCGAGCGACTGATCGGGTTTATACGCGGCAGTTCCGATGACTTCGACGTGGACGCCGTGGCCATGGCAGATATGTTGTGGCTCGCTAACCACATCCGCACCACCTCGTCCATGGATGCCGACATGCCTCCGCGTGATGCCCGCGTCGCACCTTCTAAGGACCAAGACCAATCGACTGGACCTGGTCAGAACACTCTGCCCAACCAACCCCAAAACACCGGCGAATCCACACCACCCACTGAGCAGACTGACGGTTGGCCATCACCTTCGACTGGCGGCTCGCTGCACGGAACCGGGTTGTTCGGTGTTTCACCCGACAGCGACACCGGAAGCAGACGTGGGGCGCGAACGCGCGTCGCCTCCGGACGTTCGCTACCGAACACGTTGGAGCTGTCTAGGGAACTCCGACCATTCAAGCGTCGCTTCCCCGTGCCATCCCAACTGGTGCTTGACCCAGAGGCCATGGTCGACGCGTACGCGCGCACAGGTGAAATCACTCCGGTGTTCACCCCAGCCATGGAGCGGTGGTTCACCGTCACATTGGTCGTTGACCGGTCTCCATCCATGGCTGTTTGGACAGATCCAGCCGGGGAACTGGTCGCACTGCTGCGCCAGATCGGCGCCTTCAATCGAGTCGAGCAGTGGCACCTGGACCCTGAGGGGGCGACGATGCGCACCCCGACCGGAAAGATCGTCTCGCCCAAACACCTCCACGATTCCCGGCAACGCGGCCTGGTAATCGTTTTCACCGATTGCGTCGCCGAGGCATGGCACTCCCCGTCCATGTGGAGTCTCGTCCGAGGGTGGGCCTCCTCAACCCCGACAGTGGTGCTCAACCCGCTCCCGCCGAAGCTGTGGAGATCTACCGGTCTCCGGCACCCTGCGGCCCGGCTGTACGGGACCCGCCCTAGAACCCCGAACACCGAGATGCGGTTCATTCCCTTTCGCGTCAACCGGACACACGCGTGGCGTGCTGTCCCAGTGGTCGGTCTGTCGCCCGCCGGACTTGGAACCTGGGCTCGCACGATCATGATTGGCACCTCGACCGGGTGCGACGGCATTCTCATCGCCGAAGGACAACCCGCTCCTTCGCTCGAGGACGACCAAGCACCCGACCCACCGAACGAGATCGAACCCGCTGCGGTCGTCCGCTCGTTTCGGATGACAGCCTCACCGTTTGCATGGCGCCTGGCAACGCTCTACTCAACACAGAGTTCACTCCCACTCGGGATTATGCGTTTGATCCAGTCCACGCTCCTGCCGGAATCTACCACCGCCGACCTCGCGGAAGTACTCCTGAGCGGGCTGGTCCGCAGAGTCGATACCAGTGAACTCACCCTGCACTTTCACCAAGGCGTGGCCAACCATCTCCGACACCACGTGTCCGCGCTGGACTACTGGACGATCCATGACGCCGTGACCACTTATCTCAATCGAGCTCCAGCGCATCAACATTCTATCGCGATCGCAGCGGACCCCGCTGGGAACCTACCGATCCCGGACGATCTAGCGCCATACGGGAGCGCAACGCATGACAGTACTGCCGACGTCCGCGGGGCACTAGAAAGAACCGAAAGGAAAACGCCCGAGGCGTTTGAACATCCGCGCGCAGCCTCTGGTTGGACAAAGGCCAGATCAATGAGATCAGTATCGGCCGGTTCAACGCAATATCCAGGTGTCGCTGTGCACACAGTGCGACCTAATGAGGCCGATACGTCCCTTCCCCTGCCGACCGATGTTACTGAGAGACCATCTCCGGAATACGCGTTCCTGGACCGGAACTTGGACATGCCGGACCCCGAGCGAGGGTTGCTAGTCGACCTGGTGCACAACGCTTCCAGCCCTGAAATCCCTCCGCAGTCGGACGCGACTGGACTGTTTGTTCAGGCCAACCACATAGAGAGAGGCGCTTACGTACGGGCGGGGTCCCAGTTGCCGGGTGTGTCGTTGCCCTATCGGTCGGGGGGGGTGCCTGTGCAGACGTTGGGGTTTCAGCGGCGAGTGGTGCCGGAGCTGGACGCTCTGGACGTAGGCGCGGTCGTGCTGTCCGGGCTAGGCGGTCTGGGGAAGACGCAAGCCGCTGCCGATTACCTGGATCGAGTGTGGCGCGCGGGCGAGGTGGAGTTGGCGGGGTGGGTGACCGCGTCGTCACGCGAGCGGGTGGTGGACGAGTTCGCGCGGTTGGCGGCGGTCGTGTCGGGGGTGACCGATGAGGACCCCGCGGAGGGGGTGCGGCGTTTTCTGGCCTGGTGCGCCACGACCACCCGACGGTGGTTGGTGGTGCTGGATGACGTACAGGACCCTGCTGATCTAGCAGGTTTGTGGCCCTCAGGTAGTGCGGGGCGGGTAGTGGTGACCACGCGGCGGCGGGATGCATCGCTACGGGCGGCGGATCGGCGGTTGGTGACGTTGGAGGTGTTCTCCGAAGAGGAGTCTTTGGCGTATCTAGGCGACATACTGGCCGATCAGCCAGATATGCTCGAGGGCGCTGCCGAGTTGGCAAGGCTGATGGGATTTCTTCCGCTGGCGTTGGGTCAGGCGGGGGCGTATGTGGTGGACCAGTGCATCACCTGCGCGGAGTATGTGGAGCGGTGGCGGGGGCAGCGCCGCAAGTTGGCGGAGATGTTCCCGTCCGAGAGCGCGTTGCCCGATGGGCGAGCGGACACGGTGGCCACGACGTGGGCTATGTCAGTGGATCTGGCCGACAGTATGGCGCCGGTGGGGTTGGCGGGGCCGGTGTTGGCGGTGGCGTCGGTGTTGGACCCCAACGGTGTCCCGATGTCGGTGTTCACCTCGCCTCCGGTTCTGGAGTACCTGAGCGCGGGCTCGGGTGAACCGGTGGGGGTTGAGCAGGTGCGGGGTGCGTTGAGTTGCCTGCACCGGTTGAGCCTGATCACCCTGGACACCGCCCCAGGCAGGGCGCATGCGGCGGTGCGGGTGCACGCGTTGGTCCAGCACGCCACCCGCGACCGCATCACCGAAACCCGGTGGCCGGTCCTGGCACACGTGGCCGCCGACGCACTGCTGAGCGTGTGGCCGAACGTGGAACGCGACACGACACTGGCGACTGCACTACGGGTCAACACAACCACATTGGCCAACATCGCAAGCGCACACCTGTTACGTTCCTACGCACATCCACTGCTGTTCCGCGCAGGCAACAGCCTGGGCGAGACCGGACAGGTCACTGCCGCCATCACCTATTACGACGATCTACACACCACCATCACCACTCACCTCGGCCCAGACCACCCTGACACCCTCACCACCCGCAACAACCTGGCCTACTGGCGCGGGGAGGCGGGTAACCCTGCTGTGGCGGTAACCGAGTTCGAGGCCCTGCTCACCGACTACACACGGCTGTTGGGCCCCGACCACCCCGACACCCTCACCACCCGCAGCAATTTGGCCGATTGGCGGGGTACGGCAGGTGACCCAGTCGCGGCGGTAACCGAGTTCGAGGCCCTGCTCACCGACCGATCGCGAGTGTTGGGCCCCGACCATCCCCACACCCTCACCACCCGCCACAACCTGGCCCGGTGGCGGGGTACGGCGGGTGACCCAGTCGCGGCGGCAATCGAGTTCGAGGCCCTGCTCACCGACCGATCGCGAGTGTTGGGCCCCGACCATCCCCACACCCTCACCACCCGCCACAACCTGGCCCGGTGGCGCGAACACATCGCCAATCGCAGCCCTACTCCTGACACCGACACCGACTCTGCCTGAACGAGTCGATCGCCAAGTTTGCTTGGGCGGCAGTGCGTTCGCGGTTCGGCTTGGAGCCGGATGAGGCAGGCGGCGCGGACCAGGTTGAACGCAACCTACTGGACTGCTGTCGGTCCGGCAGGAAAGGCGTGGCGTCTCAGGCTGGCGGAATGGGTTGGGATGGCGGGCGCAGTTCCGCTTTCGGCGCACCCGCCAATGAGGTTGGGGGGCGTTACTGGGGAGGTGACGGATCTGGGGTCGTCATCATTTCCGCTAGGACTGCCCGGTGGGTGGAGAGGGCTTCGGCGTGGCGGGTGTGGCCTGCTGGGGTTAGGCAGACCTCGATCCCCCGGCGGTCCTGTGCGCACATGGTGCGGACCACCAAGCCGTCGCGTTCCAGTCTGCTGATGAGGCGGGAGACCGCGCTCTGGCTTAGGTGGGCGGCGGCCGCCAAATCCTGGACGCGGGCGTCCGCGCCTTCCGCCTCCACCAAGCGGTCCAGGATCTCGAACTCACTGGCGCTCAACCCGTGGCGCGCCAGTTCGCGGTCCAGTGCTCCCCAGGTGCGGGCGTGCACTGTCATCAGCTCCCGCCAGCCTTGGACCAGGGGGAGGTCAGCGTCCTCGGCGACCATGGCGGCGATCCTACCAACGTCCCAAAATGTATGCAAACGAATTAGATTCGCTTGCATTAGATGCAGACGCATGCAACAGTGCTCCCGTGACCGACTCTTCGTCAACAACCTCAACTTCCGACCAGCGCTGGGGGCCACGGCTGTGGGGCACGCTGATCGTGCTGTGTGGCGCGTTGTTCCTCGACGCTCTCGACATTTCCATGGTCGGCGTCGCCCTTCCGTCCATTCGGGACGATCTGGGCATGTCGACGTCCGCGCTCCAGTGGGTGGTCAGCGGGTATGTGCTCGGCTACGGGGGGCTGCTGCTACTCGGTGGGCGGGCCGCCGACCTGCTGGGGCGCCGCCGGGTGCTGCTGGCCGCATTGGCGGTGTTCGCCATCGGGTCGTTGCTCGGTGGGCTGGTGGACAACGCCGAGCTGCTGATCGCGGCGCGGTTCGTCAAGGGGGTGGCGGCGGCGTTCACCGCGCCCGCCGCGCTGTCCATCATCACCACGACCTTCGCCGAAGGGCCATCGCGCAACCGGGCGCTGAGCATCCTCACGGTGTGCGCGGCCAGCGGGTTCTCCCTCGGCCTCGTCTTCAGCGGGCTGCTCACCGAGATCGGGTGGCGCTGGCCGCTGCTGCTGCCCGCGCCGGTCGCGGCCGTGGTCCTAATCGCCGCGATCAAGCTTGTGCCCAACGACGGGCGGCCCGCCCGCGACGGCGGCTCCTACGACATCGCGGGGGCGACCACCTCGACCGCCGCGCTACTCCTACTGGTCTACACCATTGTGCAGGCGCCTGAGGTCGGGTGGGCCTCGGCGGCGACGCTGATCGGGTTCGGGCTCTCGATCGCGCTGGGGGCCGCGTTCGTGGTGATCGAGCGACGGACCAGCCATCCCCTGGTGCGCCTGGGCATCTTCCGGTCCGGGCCGCTGGTCCGGGCCAACCTGGGGGCGATGGTCTTCTTCGGCTCCTACGTCGGCTTCCAGTTCGTGGTCATGCAGTACATGCAGCGGCTGCTGGGCTGGACCGCGCTGCAAACCGCGCTGGCGTTCCTGCCCGCCGCGGTGATCGTGCTGGCCAGCTCCACCAAAATGGACGCCGTGGTCAGCCGCTTCGGCACCGCGCGGCTGATCCTGACCGGGTTCGGCTCGCTGGTGGTCGCCTACGCGTTCTTCCTCAACGCCGACGTGACCCCCAACGTGCTCGGCGTGGTGCTGCCGTGCATGGTGCTGCTCGGGGTGAGCTGCGCGCTGTGCTTCACCTCGATGAACATCCAGGCCACCGCGGGCGTCGCCGACCACGAGCAGGGGCTCGCGGGCGGACTGGTCAACACCTCGCTCCAGGTCGGCGGGGCCATCGGCCTCGCCGTCGTCACCGCGGTGATCACGGCCAACGAAGGCGCCGAAGGGGCCGTGACCGCGCCCGCGGAACTGCTGGCCAGCTACACGCCCGCGCTCGCGGTCGTGGCGGGCATCGCCGCGCTGGGCGTGGTGATCTCACTCACCGGAATCCGGGACATCCGCCGGTCGACTGTCCCGCGGCAGGCCGAGCCGGAACCCGTTCCGGTCGGATAAAAGGGGGAGGGGGTGGGGGCCGGACACCACACCGGCCGCCACCCCAACCGGCAAGTCAGACCACGGCCCGCTTCCCGACCGGCAGCCTGCGGCCGGGGGTGGCCAGCCGGACCGGGCCCGCGAACGCCGACGCCGCGTCCTCGTGCAGCGCGCGCAGCCACGCGCTCTCAGTGGAGGCGAAATGGGTGAGCACCAGCTCGCCGACGTTGGCGCGGGCGGCGAGACGGCCCGCGTCGCCGCCGCTGAGGTGGCCGTGGTCGGTCTGGTCGGTCGCCGACAGCGTCGCCTCGGCGAGCAGCAGATCGGCGTCGGCGGCCAGCTTCACCGCGGCGTCGGTGACCCCGGTGTCACCGGTGTAGGCGAGAGTGCCCTCGGGGGACTCGACGCGGGCGCCACAGTTGGGCCGGACGTGGCGCAGACCGTGCAGGCCCAGCGTGCAGTCGCCGACCTCGAACTGGTCGCCCGGCTGGTACTCGCGCACGTCGAAGGCGACCTCGAACGCCTGGTCCAGCAACGGCATGCTCGCCACCGGGAACAGCGCCGACCACTTGGCGAACAGCTCCCGCGCCCCGGCCGGGACGAACAGCGGCACCGGCCGGAACTCCCGGTCCGCGTGCTCGGGGCCGCCGGGGAAGCGAACCAGCTTCGACAGCATCGCCTTGCCGATCGGCAGCAGGTCGTAGCAGTGGTCGGTGTGGAAGTGGCTGATCACCACCGCGTCGAGAGCCTCGGGCTCCACCACCCCGGACAGCGCGGTCGCGATTCCCGGCCCGCAGTCCAGCAGCAGTCTCGTGCGCCCGGTCTCCACCAGGTAGCCAGAGCTGGCCTGACCGTCGGCGGGTGACCCCGAGCGACATCCGAGAATGGTGAGTTGCATGCCAGGATCCGATCTGTCGACAACCGCGGGCGCGAGCGCGGTCACCGAGGACCGGTGCCTGCGCTGGCCCCGGGAGCATGCCGGGAAGTGACGGTCACGTGTGCGGCGTATGGCCAAGATCGAAAGACCGATTCGCCGCGCCTATCGCCGCTGGTCCTTCGAGACAGGACCTAGATGTCGAGGACCAAACGGGGAGAACGCGCGCGGGACACGCAGAGCATCATCACCTTGCCCTCGGCGCGCTCCTGGGCGGAAAGCACCGAGTCGCGGTGGTCGACCTCGCCGTCGAGCACCGGGGTCTCACAGCTCGCGCAGGTGCCCTCCCGGCACGACGAGGGCATCTCGATCCCGGCGCGGGTCAACGCGTCGAGGACCGACTGGCCCTCGGCCACCTCGACCACCTTGCCCGAACTCGCCGCCAGCACCTCGAACGCCGAATCCGGCCCGGCGACGACCTCGCGGGGCGCGAACCGCTCGACGCGCAGGGCGTCGGCCCGGTCCGCCGCGCAGGCCCGCTCGATCGCGTCGAGCAGCGGCTCGGGGCCGCAGCAGTAGACCTGGGCCCGCTCCGGCGCGGCGGCGAGGATGTCGGCCAGCGGCAGCAGGCCGTGCTCGTCCTCGGGCAGCACACGGACCCGGTCGCCATAGGGGGCCAGCTCGTCGAGGAACGCCATCCGGTCGCGGCGCCTGCCGCCGTAGTGCAGCGACCAAGACGCGCCAGCGGCGTGCGCGGCGCGGATCATCGGCAGCAGCGGCGTGATCCCGATCCCACCGGCGACGAACACATATTCCTCGGCGTTCACCAGCGGGAAGTTGTTGCGCGGCAAGCCGACCGGTAGGTTCGCGCCCACCTCGACCTCGTCGTGCAGCCGCCGCGAGCCGCCGCGGCCGGGGTCCTCCCGCAGCACCGCGATCCGCCAGCGCGCCCGCTCCGCCGGGTCCCCGCACAGCGAGTACTGGCGCAGCACTCCGGGCGCGACCTCGACGTCGACATGTGCGCCAGGGGCCCATTCGGGCAGGTCGGCGCCGTCGGGGGCGGCGAGGACGAAGGACGCCACGGCGTCGGCTTCGACGCGTTTGGCGACTACCTGCAAGGTCATCAATCCGGCTGACGTCGGCACGGTGAACCCTCCTCGCGTCACCCTGTCAGCCTCACCGACCGAACCGGTCCCGTGGCGGCCGGTCAGCGCATTCGACTCGCCCGATTGGAAATGGCAATCAGGCGCGGGCGGTCGCGGCGGCCACAAGAGACTGGGCTGGACCGCACGGCACAGCCCGGAGAACAAGGAGCCACGGTGACCGGGACGACCCACAGCCCCCAGGAACTGGCCGAGCGAACACTGGAGTTCGTCCGCGAGCACGTCTACCCCGTCGAGCGGGAAATCATCGTGGACGGCAGGCCCATGGACGACGCCCTGCGCCTGGAACTGCAGAAGAAAGCCAAGGCGGCGGGCGTGTTCGGCCCGCTGTCGCCGGTCGAGCACGGCGGCCTCGGCCTCGACACCCGCGCGCAGGCGTTCGTGCTTGAGGCCGCGGGCACCAGCCTGATCGGGCCGCTGGCGCTGAACTGCTGGGCCCCCGACGACGGCAACATCCACCTGCTCGCGCACGCGGCGACCCCCGAGCAGAAGCGGCGCTACCTGGCCCCGCTCGCCACCGGCGAGGTCCGCTCCTCGATCGCGATGACCGAGCCCGCGCCCGGAGCCGGGTCGGACCCGAGCATGCTGCGCACGGTCGCCGAGGAGACCGACAACGGCTGGGTCATCAACGGCGAAAAGCACTTCACCACCGGCGCGGACGGCGCGGCGTTCACCATCGTGGTCGCGGCCACCGCCGACGGGCCGACGATGTTCCTGGTGGACCAGGACAACCCGGGCCTGCGGGTGGGCAGGCGGATGCCGACGCTGGACCACAGCGTGCCCGGCGGGCACTGCGCGGTCACCTTCGCCGACTGCCACGTCGGCGACGACGCGGTGCTCGGCGCGGTCGGCAAAGGCATGGAGTACGCCTCGGTGCGGCTCGCGCCGTCGCGGCTGACGTTCTGCATGAACTGGCTCGGTTTGGCCGTGCGGGCCCAGGAGCTCGCCGCCCGGCACATCAACGGCAGGCAGGCGTTCGGCGCGCGGATCGCCGAGCATGGCATGGCCCAGGCGCACATCGCCGACAACGAGATCGACATCACCGCGGCCCGCGCGCTCATCCACGGCACCGCCGCGATCATCGACGCCGAGGGCGCGGCGAGCTCCGCGGCCCGGCACTCGGCGTCGGTGACCAAGACCTTCGTGTCCGAGGCGGTCTGGCGGGTGCTGGACCGGGCGGTGCAGCTGCACGGCGGCCTCGGCGTCTGCGAGGACCACCTGGTCGCCCGATTCCTCGTGGAGGCGCGGGCTTTCCGCATCTACGAGGGCCCCTCGGAGGTCCTGCGCTGGTCGATCGCCCGGCGCGTGCTGCGCGCGCACCAGTGACCTGTTCCGCCACCGATCGCTGTCTGACCACAAAGGACTGATCACGTGTCGACCGACATTCGGATCAACCCCGGCTTCGCCGACGCCTTCGCGGGCCACGGCGGGGAAAACCCCGACTACGAGGCGCTGCGCGCCATCTCCGACGCCCTGGTGCCCTTCGGCAACCACGCGGGCGTCGACATCACCGAAATCGGCCCGGACCGGGCGGTCGTTGAGCTGCCCGCCGAGCCGCACCTGAAGAACCACATGAACACCGTGCACGCGGGCGCGCTGTTCCTGGCCGCGGACATCGCGGGCGCCGCGGCGTTCGTCGGCGCGGTCGCGACCCGGCTGTCCACTGTGGAGCTGCTGGTGCTGCGGGACGCGCGCGCGGCGTTCCGCAAGCCCGCCAACGGTCGCATCCGCGCCATCGCCACCATTGACGAGCGCGAAATGCGGCGCATCCTCGCCGCGACCGGCAACGAGCGCTTCGAGATCGACGGCAAGGCCGCGCTCTACGACGACGCCGACGTGCTGGTCGCCAAGTTCACCTTCGACTACGTGTGCACCATCGCGGCGAACTGAGAGGGAAAGCGATGTCCGTCAGCCAGACCGGCCGCGACGCCGCCGGTTCCCGGCCGCCGTCGGAGTTCACCACCCTGGAGGCGCTGCGCGTCGAGACCGGCGACGGCACGGCCTTCACGCTGCGCCTGCTGCCCAGCGACGACGCGAGCGCGCCGGTCGTGCTCATCCTGCCCGCGATGGCGGTCAAGGCGAAATTCTACCTGCCGCTGGCCAAGGCGCTGCGCGCGGCCGGGCTCTCGGTCGCCACCTGCGACCTGCGCGGCCAGGGCGAGAGCACCCCGGCGCTGCGCGAGGGGCCGGACTTCGGCTACCGCGAGCTGATCGAGGTCGACCTGCCCGCGATCGTCGCCGCGGTGGCCGAGCGGTTCCCCGACCGGCCGCTGCACCTGCTCGGGCACAGCCTCGGCGGGCAGCTCGCGCTGCTGTTCTCCGCGACCAACCCGGGCGTGGTGGCCGGGGTGTCCACGATCGGCACCGGAACGGTGTTCTGGCGCGCGTTCGGGCCGAAGCGGTGGTTCGAGGCGCTGTGGAAGATCCAGTGGATCGGCCTGGTGTCGAGGGTCAAGGGCTGGTGGCCCGGCGGGGTGCTCATCCCCGGCGCGATGGCGGGCGGGGTGATGATCGACTGGGCGCGACACTCCCGCACCAGCCGGTACCGCCCCAAGGGCACCGAAGTTCGCTACGACGCGGCGCTGGCGAAGCTGGACATCCCGGTGCTGCTCATCTCGCTTGAGCGCGACATCCTCGGCCCGAAGTCCAATGTGGACTTCCTGGGCGGGCGGCTGGAGTCGGCGCGGCTGGCCAACTGGCACATCGCGGCCGGAGCCGGGGTGGCCAACCTCGACCACTTCGGCTGGGTCAAGGACAGCGCGGTCATCGGCCCCGCGGTCGCGACCTGGATCACCGAGCGCACCGTGCCGGGCGCCCCCGCGTGAGCTCGACGCTTTACGCGGCACGGCAAGTGCTCACCGGCGACGGCGCCGTCATCGACGACGGCGCCGTGCTGGTCGAGCACGGGAAGATCACCGCGGTCGGCCCCCGGGCGGAGCTGTCCGCGCCCGGGGCCCGGGTCGTGGCCTGGTCGGGGACGCTGCTGCCCGGCCTGATCGACGCGCACGTCCACCTCGGCTTCGACGCGAGCCCCGACCCGGTCGGCCGAATCCTGCGCGAGCGGCCCAACCGGCAACTGCTGCTGATGGCCCGCAACGCGCGGGAACTGCTCTCCGCCGGGGTCACCACCGCCCGCGACCTCGGCTCGCTCGGCCTGCTCGCCACCGACCTGCGCGACGCGGTGGCCGCTGGCACCCTGCGCGGCCCGCGACTGCTGGTCGCCAACCGCCCGCTGACCCGCCCCCGCGGCCACTGCTGGCACTTCGGCGGCGGCTGCGCCACCCCCGACGACCTGCTGCGCCTCATCCGCACCCAGGACGCGGCGGGCACCGACGTCGTGAAGGTCATGGTCACCGGCGGGAACAGCACACCGGGCTCACGGTCGTGGCAGACGCAGTTCTCCCGCGCGGACCTGAGCCTGATCGTCGCCGAGGCGCGCAGGCTCGGCCGCCCGGTCGCCGCGCACGCGCACGGCGTGGACGGAATCCGCCTCGCGGTCGAATGCGGCGTCGACACCCTCGAACACTGCACCTGGCAGACCGAAACCGGCTTCGACGGCTACTCCCCCGACCTCACCGACCAGATCGCGCGCGCGGGCATCGCGGTGTGCGCCACGTTCAACCCGCGCCTGGCCGCCCACCCCGAGTTCGCCGAGCGCCGCCGCCAAGTCGTCGCCGACATGCGCGCCCGCGGCGTGCGGTTCATCAGCGGCACCGACGCCGGGGTGGCGGGCACCGCGCACCGCGACCACGCCGAGGCCCTGCTCGCCATGGCGGGCTACGGTTTCACCCCCACCGAAGTGATCCGCGCCGCCACCGCCGACGCCGCCGACGCCCTCGGTGTCGGCGACCGCACCGGCAGCCTCACCCCCGGCAAGGACGCGGACCTACTGCTGGTCGACGCCGACCCCCTCGCCGATCTCACCGCGCTGCGCGACCCCGCCCTGGTAGTGACCCGGGGCGTCGAGTTCCGCCCGGACAAGCGCGAGCCCTCGGCCGTCGCGGAAGACGGCCGGGCCCTGCGGACAATGCTCGCGGCAACCGGGTTATGACAACGACAGCCGCGAAGTTCCCCGGGCGGGCGCCGCGCGCCCAGTGCCCGCTGGACTTCGGGCGGCCCACCACCCGCCAGCCCGCCGTTCGCCCCGGCACCGCGCACACCACTTTCAGCCGCCCGCTTGGAAAAGCGCCCAGGAAACCGCATGTCCGCAGCCGTCGAGCGGGGCGCCCCACACCCACCCCGCTCCGGACGGCACCACCCGGTCGGACATTCCGCCCTTCTATCCCAGGCAGCGCATCGACACGCGCGAAGCCACCATTCGGCCCCAAGCGCACCACCGTGGCGGCAGGCACGGAGAACCGCACATGAAACCGCGCGCGCACGACCGCCCGACCGGTCATCCCGCACCCAGCTCGACCCGGACGGCGCGCCACGCCCGCCCGCGCGAGACCGCCGTTCGCCCCGATGCCAAGCACACCACCTTCACTGCCCACAGGGAGAGCCGATCGTGAGACCACGCGGCCGCGACTACCCAATCGGCCACCACGCGCCTACCTCGTCCCCGGTGTCGTGCCACGCCTGCCCGGATGGGGCCGCCCTCTGTGCCGGTGGGGGACGAGACCGGTGCTCGGGTCTTGTGGGGGTTCGGGCATGAGGCCGCTGGCTCCTGAGGTGTTGCGGCGGCGGGGTGGGGTCAAGTGGACCAGGCACGGGGAGGACGTGCTGCCCGCGTGGGTCGCGGAGATGGACTATCCGGTCGCGGCGGAGATCGTCCACGCGGTGCGGGAGGCCACTGAGCGGGAGTTGTTCGGTTACGCCGCCGACCAGGCGCTCGCCGACCTCGCGGTGGCTTGCGCCGGGTGGTTGGGGCGGGCGCACGGGTGGGCGGTCGACCCCGGGGACGTGCATGTGGTGCCGGACGTGTTGCGCGGTGTCGAACTCGGGGTGGCGCTGCACTCCCCCGCTGGCAGTCCGGTGATCCTGCCGACCCCGGCGTACCCGCCGCTGTTCGACGTGATCGCGCAGTGCGGGCGGCCGGTGATCGAGGTCCCCATGACCGCCTTCGGGCGGCCGACCCTCGACCTCGACGCGGTCTCCGACGCGTTCGCGGCTGGCGCGCGGACCCTGCTGCTGTGCAACCCGCACAATCCACTGGGGACAGTCGCGACGGCGGGCGAGTTGGCGGCGCTGTGCGCGGTCGTCGACCACCACGGCGGTCGGGTGGTTGCCGACGAGGTGCACGCGCCGTTGACCTACGCCGGGCACCGGCACGTGCCGTACGCGAGCGTGTCGCCCGCCGCCGCCGCGCACACGGTCACGGTCACCTCCGCGTCGAAGGGGTGGAACCTGCCGGGCCTCAAGTGCGCGCAGGTCGTCGTGTCCAACCCCGACGACCGGTTGTCATGGTCGGCCCTGCCCAAGCTGCGCACCTGGGGCGCGAGCACCCTTGGCGTCATCGCGGGCACGGCCGCGTTCCGCCACGGCGGGCTGTGGCTGGCCGACGCCCGCGCCCACCTGGCCGCGAACCGCGACCTGCTCGCCACCCTGCTCGCCGACCTGCTCCCGGAGGTCGGGTCCCGCCCCGCCGAAGGCACCTACCTGGCCTGGCTGGACTTCCGCGCCCTCGACCTCCCCGCCGACCCCGCCGACTTCTTCCTCCGCGAAGCCCGCGTCGCCCTCGCCGACGGCAAGGACTTCGGCGCCCCCGGCCACGCGCGCCTGACCTTCGCCACCTCCCGCCCCGTCCTGGCCCGCATTGTCCAGTCCATGGCCGCCGCGGCGCACCTGTCCACGCCACCCCCGATCACCGGCACCCCACTATGACCACCTCCCCGATTCGCCCCGCCCAGCCCACGGCCACCGCAGCACACCTGTCCATCCCACGCCCGAGTCACCGCGGCCCGAACGCCGGTCTCGTGGGAGGACCAGAGTGCGGAGGCAGTCGACCACCCCGCGACCGGCAGGGCGTATCGGCCCCGCCCCGCCGTGGGCAGGGCGGAACTGGTGGCCATGGCGCGGCGCGGGCGACCGCGGCACGAGATCCACTGAGGATGCGGGAGCCTGCGCCGCCGCGCACCGGCACGCTCGTCCACCCGGCCGCCGATCACCGACACCGGCGCCCGCACCGCACGATGACGGCCCAGCCCACCGCGAACCGCCACACACCTGTCCGCCCCGGCCGCGATCACCTGCGCCGCACCACGACCACCTCCCTGCCTCGCCGCGCCCAGCCCGCCGCGCGCCGCTGCCTGACCACAGGTACACCGCGATGACCACGACCTTGGCCCGGTTGGCCTGGCACACCGCCGAACCGCTGCACGCGGTCCTCTACTACGCCCCGGAGACCGCCGCCGCCACCGCGCGGTTCGACCTGCCGCTCGGCTGGATGACCTACTTCGGCTGCCGGGCCGCGCCCATGGGCAGCGTCTCGGCGGCCACGGCCACCGCCGTGTTCTACAACCTGGCCCCGGCCATGGTCGCCCGGTCCGTCCCCGCCCTGTGGCGGCACGCGACTCCCGAGCAGTTCCTCGACGCCCGCCTCACCGCGGTGGACGGCGCCCTCCGCCGCCTCCTCGGCTCCCGCTGCGCCTGCCCGGACACCGCGCGCGCCGCCGACCTCGCCGTCGCCGCCGCGGCCACAGTGGACGGCGCGGGCCGCCCGCTCGGCGCCGCCAACGCCGCCCTGCCGTCCCCAGCCGAACCCCACCTCGCCCTCTGGCAAGCCCTCACCACCCTTCGCGAATACCGCGGCGACGGCCACATCGCGGCCCTCACCGCCGCCGAAATCGACCCCTGCGCGGCGCATGTCCTGTCGGCGGCCACCGGCAGAACCCCGGAGTCGAGCGCCAAGCGCTACCACAAGTGGACCGACACCCAATGGAACACCGCCCGCGACAATCTGGTTGCACGCGGCTGGCTCACCGCCGCGGGCACGATCACCGCCGCGGGCGCCCGAGCGCGGGACCGACTGGAACAGGAGACCGACCGCCTGGCCCGCTTCCCTTACCTGGCCCTCGGTGAGCGCGAGTGCGCGGAACTGATCGCGCTCATCCGCCCGCTGTCGGACCTGGTGATGGCCGCGGGCGCCGTCCCGGTCCCCAATCCGGTCGGCTTCGGCTGGCCGCCCGGATCACCGGCCCAAAACGGTGTGGTCGCATAGGCGCGGACCAGTCTGACGGCGAGGGTCCGGCGGATAGCGGAATCGACAGGCCACGACGCCGTGCTCCATCGGCACCAGATCGGGATGTCCGTCCCGTCGCCCCGAAGTCGCTGTCGCCGATGTACTCGTCGGCATACGCGATCCCACCGCAGCCCCGACGCTGCGCGTTCACCTGGACCTACTGTGGTTCGAGGGCCGGGCGAATTCCTCCAAACTCAGGCCGGAACCCGGTACGTCGGCAGCGACTCAGCGAACCAGGCCGGGTCGAAGACGACGCCGGTCACGCGCTCGGTTGCCGCCAGGCTGGCCGATTTCAGGTGCTCAAGCGGGAAATCATCGTCACCGACCCAACCGGGCAACATATCGCTTGCCCCGGCGGGCAGGCCAATGAACGTCGGATCGAACCGCGCTGTGAGATTTCCGTCCTTGGCTTGAACAATCTGATGCCCGTTCGCACTCCAATACACGGAAAAGAACGTTCCAACCGGACTGGACAACTCGCGGGCGACTTCCGGCGTGTTGCCGATCCAGCCATTCGGCTCGATAGCCAGCAAGCAGCCTTCGTGGTGTTTGAGTTGCACCAGGCTGTACTCATCCAAGTGATCCGCACGCACGGCGTTGGCCTCGTCAAAAGTCAGGGCGCCGAGCAGCGCGCCATCCGACGCGCCGTAGGCGGTGACGACTTCTCGCTCGCCACGGCGGATGACGGCCAGCGTCCAAGCGAGGTCGTAGGCCGTGTCTGCCCAGGTGTGACGGTTCATCTCAAGCATTGCCTGATCCTCAGCGACATCTTCGGGCCACGAACCATCCACAGGCAGCGGCGCGGTTGGCGGCCTGTTTCGCCGAGTTTCCGTGACCGTGTCCAGACCGAAGCCAGACCGAAGTACGTTGCCAGGACGACGACGGCCACCAGCGGCAGGAGCACACCGGACGTGGTGCGAGCGGCCATGGACGTGCCCTTCATCGCTGCCGCGGACCTTGTCCGCTAGGACACGACCAGTTGTAGCGGCGGGGCTCGACCGAATGTGGCTCCTCGACCAAGTATGGCCCGGTTAGAGCAACATAGTTACGTCCAAGGTTCCCCGGTAAGCGAAGCGATCACAGCCGGGACGGGACCGAAACCGCGACCTCAGCGGATTTCCGGTCGCGCAGGACGAAGGCGGTCAGGATGGCCGCGGCGGCCGCGGCGGTGGCGGCGACCAGGAAGGTGACGTGCAGCGAGGTGACCTTCCCGTCCTGGAACGGGGACAGGATGCCCGCCAGGGCGACGCCGAAGACCGCGCCGAACTGGCGGAAGGTGTTCATGGTGCCCGACGCCGTTCCCGACAGTTCCGGGGGGACGGCGCCCATCATCGCCTGGATGGCGACGACGCCGCTGGAGAGGGGGACGCCGATGCCGAGCAGCAGCAGAGCCCAGCCGTAGCCGAAGTAGCCCGCGTCGGTTTGCAGGATCGTCAAGCCCGCCAGGCCGACGGCGATGCACAGCAGGCCCGTGACCATCGTCGGGCGGGTGCCGAAGCGGGCCGCCACCCAGGAGGCGCAGATCGCGGCGACGCCCAGTGCGCCGAACAGGGCCAGGAAGCGCAAGCCGGTGGCCATGGGGGACAGTCCGAGCGTGCCTTGCAGGTGCACGGTCACCAGGAACAGCACCCCGTACAGCCCGAACAGGCCCAGGAAGTTGACCACGCAGGCGATCGCCACGGCGGGCACGCGCAGCAGCTTCAGCGGCAGCATCGGCTCGGCGACGCGGGTTTCCCAGGCGATGAAGGCGATCAGGGCGAGCAGGCCGACGCCGAGCAGGCTGAGGATCAGCGGGGACGCCCAGCCGTGGTGGTTGCCCTCGATGAGGACGAAGGTCAGCGCCGCGCCGCCGAGCACGAACAGGGTCTGGCCGAACAGGTCGGGGCGCCTGCCGCCGGTCGGGGCCGAGGCAGGCATCGTCCACAGCAGACCGGCGAGCGCGAGCACGCCGATCGGCAGGTTGATCCAGAACATGCTGCGCCACCCCGCCGCCTCCACCAGCAGGCCGCCGAGCAGCGGTCCCAAGGCCAGCGCGACGCCGGAAGTGCCGCCCCAGATGCCGATCGCGCGGGCACGTGCGCGGGCGTCGGCGAACAGGCCCGCGGTGACCGCGAGCGAGAGCGGGACGACGGCCGCGGCGAAAACCCCTTGGGCGGCACGGGCTCCGATGAGGAACTCCGGGGTCGGGGCGAGCGCGCAGGCGACCGAGGCGAGGGTGAACCCGGCGGTGCCGACAACCAAGACCGTCTTGCGGCCGACGCGGTCGCCGAGCGAGCCCGCGGTCAGCAGCAGGCAGGCGAAGCCGAGGGTGTAGGCGTCCAGCAGCCACTGCGCCGCGGTGGGACCCGCGCCGAGGTCGGTGTTGATGGCCGGGATCGCCACCGGGGTGATGCTGGTGTCGAGGTAGACCAGGAAAGTCGACACGCAGACCAACGTGAGCACGAGCCGTGGGCGCATATGTCTCACCGTAAGAGTGGGTATCTGGTGAAAACCTGTCAAGTGGAGATCCCACTCGGCCGATAGGAGATTCCGATCCCCGGCCATTCGATCTTCCGATCGCGGTCACGCTCGCCCCGATCGTGCCTGCACACCGGCCTTGACCTGGGAATTCACCAGTTTTCCGTTCCCGAGGCGTTCACCTCGCGGACACAGCGCGGTGGTGGGATTCGCGCGCAGATGACAAACACCGACACCACACCCTGATCTTGGAGGCACATTCGGTGAGCCGTATCCACATCGAGGCAGCCAGCAAGCGCTTCGACAAGGTGACCGCGGTCGACCAGGTCACCCTCGACATCGAGCACGGCGAGTTCCTCGTGCTCCTGGGCCCGAGCGGCTGTGGGAAGTCGACGCTGCTGCGTGCCATCGCGGGCCTCACACCGCTCACCGAGGGCCGGATCACCCTGGGCGACAAGGACATCACCCACACACCCCCGCGCGACCGCGACCTGGCGATGGTGTTCCAGAGCTACGCGCTGTACCCGCACCTGTCCGTCGCGCGCAACATCGGGTTCCCGCTGCGCGCCCGGCGCAGGCCCAAGACCGAGATCCGCGAGAAGGTCGAGCAGGTCGCCCGGACCCTCGACCTGTCCGCGCTGCTGGACCGGCGGCCCCGCGAGCTTTCCGGCGGCCAGCGGCAGCGGGTCGCGCTCGGCCGCGCCCTGGTGCGCGACCCGGGGGCGTTCCTGATGGACGAACCACTGTCCAATTTGGACGCCAAGCTGCGGACCGCGACCCGGGCCGAGCTGACCGAACTGCACCGCAGACTGGGCTCGACGTTCGTCTACGTCACCCACGACCAGGTCGAGGCCATGACCATGGCCACCCGCATCGCCCTGCTCAACGGCGGCAAGCTCGAACAGGTCGGCTCGCCGACCGAGGTCTACGACCGGCCGGCGTCGGCGTTCGTCGCAGGCTTCCTCGGCTCCCCGGCGATGAACCTGCTCGACGCGCGGGTGGTCAGCCGCGAGGGCAGGCTGCACGCCGTCGCCGAGGACGTCGATGTGGCGCTGGACATCACCGGCGACCTGTCCGCCCAGGACACCCAGGATGTGGTGCTGGGCATCCGGCCCGAGCACCTGCGGGTCGACGGCGCGTACCCGGGGCTGCGCGGCGTGGTCCGGCTCGTGGAGAACCTGGGCAGCGAAGAACTCGCGCACGTCGCGGTCGGCGAGGCGCGGGTGTGCCTGCGCGGGCCTCGGCCGCTCGACCTGGCCGCGGGCGACGCGGTCACGCTTTCCGCCGCGCCGCAGCACGTGCACTTGTTCCACCGCGAAAGCGGAAAGCGGCTCGTCTGGCGCGACGAGTCCCCCATCGCCAAGCGCGCCGCCGTCGAACTCGACTACTCCGCCCCCTGATTCGCACCCCCGATTTTTCGCAAAGAGCACAACCAGCTAGGAGCAACCCCGTCATGAACCGTTCCCGTTCCCGCCTCGGCCTCGCGGTCGTGGCGTTGGCGCTGACCGCCTCCGCGTGCGGCGGCCTCGGCAGCACCGACGTCCAGCAGACCAGCGCCGTCGCCCGGGCCCCTGAGCTGGCCCCGGACCAGCAGGTGTCCATCGTCTTCGAGAGCTACAACTTCGGCCAGGCAGGCGCGTGGACCGAGACGTTCAAGCAGCTCATCGACAAGTTCCAGGCCGCGCACCCGAACATCAAGGTGACCCCGCAGAAGCCGCAGGGCAACAGCGCGAACCCGGCCACCGACACGATTCCCAGCCTGCAGAGCCAGCTCGCCACCGGCAACCCGCCGGACGTGGCCCAGCTCGGCTTCAGCGACCTGGACTTCACCATCCACCAGCTCGGCGCGAAGCCGCTCGACGACCTCGTCGGCAAGGAGACGGTGCAGGCGAACTTCCAGGGCGCCAAGCACTCCTACGCGCCGACCGCCCGCACGCTGGGCGACTGGGGCGGCAAGACCTACGGCGTGCCGTTCGTGTTCTCCACGCCGGTCTTCTACTACAACGCCACCCTGTTCCAGCAGGCCGGTCTCGACCCGGCGAACCCGCCCAAGACCTGGGACGAGGTGCGCGCGGCGGCCAAGAAGATCAAGGAGGCGACCGGCAAGGACGGCGCCTACCTCGACTGCCTCACCAAGGAAGCCAAGGACTGGTGCTTCCAGGCCCTGGTGCGCTCCAACGGCGGCCGCGTGCTGTCTGAGGACCGCAAGTCGCTGACCTTCGCCGACCAGCCCACGGTCGAGGTCGTGAAGCTGGCCCAGGACATGGTCAAGGCCGGTGAGAGCCCGAAGCTGGGCCAGAAGCAGGGCTACGAGGCGTTCGCCCGCGGCGACGTCGGCATGATCCTGGAGACCAGCGCGGTGCAGGCGACCTTCGTCAAGGGCGCCAAGGACAAGTGGGACCTGCGGGCGACCACGATGCCGAGCTTCGGCGCCAAGCCGGTCGTGCCGACCAACTCCGGCGCGTCGCTGTTCGTGTTCTCCAACGACCCGGCCAAGCAGCGCGCGGCCTGGGAGCTGATCAAGTTCCTCACCAGCGAAGAGGCGTACGTGACGATCTCCTCCAAGATCGGCTACCTGCCGCTGCGCACCGGCCTCGCCGAGGACCCCGCTGGCCTCAAGGACTGGGCCGACAAGAACCCGCTGATCAAGCCGAACCTGGAGCAGCTGGCCAAGATGGAGCCCTGGATCTCCTTCCCCGGCACCAACTACCTGCAGATCCGCGACGGCATGATGACCGCGGTGGAGAACGCCGTGTACCAGGGCGCCGACGCCCAGGCCACGCTGTCCGCGGCCAAGGACCAGGCGGCGCCGCTGGTGCCGGGCGGCGGCAAGTGACCGCACCTGACCTGACGCTTATCCAGATCAGCGACACCCACATCCAGCCCGAGGGCGAGCTGATGCACGGCCAGGTAGACACGCTCGCCAACCTCGCGATCGCGCTCGACGCGATCGCGGGGTCGGGGGCGGCGGTGCACGGGCTGCTGCTCACCGGCGACCTCGCCAACGACGGCGAGGACGCGGCGTACCGCAGGCTCAAGTCCACTTTGGACAAAGCGGCGGAAAGCCTTGGCTGCCCGGTGATCTACGCCATGGGCAACCACGACAACCGCGCGGCGTTCCGCGCGGTCCTCGTGGGCGAGTCCGGCGACGGTGACGGCGACAAGACGGCGCCGTGCGACGCGGTGCACTGGATCGGCGGGCTGCGGGTGGTCGTGCTCGACAGCACGACCCCCGGTCGGCACGACGGGAAGCTCGACGACGGGCAACTGGCATGGCTGGGCGCGGAACTGGCCGCGCCCGCCCCGCTGGGCACGATCCTGGTGCTGCACCACCCGCCGCTGCCGTCCCCGGTCTCGACCGTGCACCTGTTGCGGCTGCGGGAACCCGAGCGGCTGGCCGAGGTGCTGGCCGGGACCGACGTCCGGATGATCCTGACCGGGCACGCCCACCACACCGGATGCGGCGCGCTGGCGGGCATCCCGGTGTGGGTCTCGCCCGCGATCGCCTACCGGGTCGATTCGCTGTCCCCGCGCGAGCGCCTGCGCGGCGTGGTGGGCAGCGGCATCACCCGGGTCGACCTGATCGGCGGGACGTTCGTGGCGACCGCGGTCGACCTGGCCGAGTCGCCAGCGGTGTACGACGAAGACGAGGCGGCGATGGTGCGCTACATCAGCGACCTGACGCCGAGCGCGGGGTGAGGCGGCCATGCTGATGGAGATCACGGGGCCGCCGAAGGCCCCGCCGGTGACGGCGGAACGGCCGTCGCCGCTGCGGCGCGTCCTGCGGGGCGCGCCGCCGTACCTGTACCTCGCGCCCGGTCTGGCGCTGCTGGTGATCTGGACCTACCGGCCGCTGACGCAGACCGCCGAGCTGTCGTTCCACTCGTGGAACCTGCTGCCCACCACGCCGATGGTGCCGGTCGGGTTCGCCAACTACGAGCGGCTCCTCGACCTGCCCGACCTCGGGCAGGCGACGCTGCGGACCCTGGTCGTCATCCTCGGGCTGCTGCCGTTCTCGGTGCTGATCCCGGTGGTCGTCGGCCTGCTGAGCAGGCAGGTCCGCGGCCGGGGCAAGGCGGTCTACCAGGCCATGGTGTTCGCCCCGATGCTGGTCGCCCCGGTGGCCAGCGCCGCGGTGTGGCGGTGGCTGCTCGACCCCGGCGGCGGCGCGGTGAACCGGCTGCTGGGCATCGACCTGAACTGGCTCTACGAGACCGGATCGGCGCAGCTCTCGATCATCGTGATCACCGGCTGGCACATCCTCGGCTTCGCCGTGCTGGTGGTGTCCGCGGGCCTGGCCGGGATCAGCGGCGACTACGGCGACGCCGCCTCGCTCGACGGGGCGTCGCGCTGGCAGATCACGCGCTGGATCACGCTGCCGCTGCTCTCGCCGACGTTGGTGTTCCTGACCCTGATGACGGTGCTGCTCTCCGCCCAGTGGACGTTCCCGCTGATCGACACCCTCACCCAGGGCGGGCCTGCGGACTCGACCACGAACGTCTACTACCTGCTGTGGGACTACAGCTTCCACAGCTACGACGCGGGGTTGGGCGCCGCCGCCGGAATGATGCTCTTCGCCGGGTTCGGCATCATCGCGGCCGGACTGGTCTGGCTCGCCGAGCGCCTGAGCTTCCACGACAACTGAAAGGCTGACGGCAAAGTGGATGACAGGACCGAGACCGTCGGCGGGGCGGCGCGCTGGCGGACCATCCGGGGGCACGCCGTGCTCGCCGTGCTGGGCCTGCTGTGCGTGTTCCCGATCTACTGGTTGTACGCGACCTCGCTGCGGCGGCCGGAGGACGTCTACGAGTTGTCGCCGCTGCCCTGGCCGCTGTCCACGCAGAGCTTCACCGACGCCGCGGCCAAGGTCGACGTCGTCGGCCTGCTGGCCAACACGACGCTGGTGGCGCTGCTGACCGCGCTCGGGCAGCTGCTGACGGGACTGCTGGCCGCGTACGCGTTCGCCGCGTGGCGGTTCCGCTTCCAGCGGCTGCTGTACCTGGCGTTCGTGGGCACCTGGCTGGTGCCGTTCCAGGTGACGATGCTGCCCAACTACGTGCTGCTGTTCCAGATGGGCCTGCTCAACACGCTGGCTGGCGTGATCATCCCGACCCTGTGCTCGGGGTTGGCGGTGCTCATGCTGCGCCAGCACATGGAGAGCTTCCCGAAGGAGCTGCTGGAGGCGGCGCGGATGGACGGCCGGTCGTCGTGGACGACACTGTGGACGGTGGTGGTGCCGAACCTGCGGCCCGCCCTGGCCGCGCTGGCGATCCTGCTGTTCGTCAACGGCTGGAACGAGTACTTCTGGCCCGCGATGGTGCTCCAGCGCAGCAACGACGTGCTCCAGCTCGGCCTGCGCAGCTTCATGGGGACCGAGGGCAACGACTGGGGGCCGCTGATGGCCCTGGCCGGGCTGGCCTGCCTCCCGGTGTTCCTGCTCTACCTCGTGCTGCAACGGCACATCGTGAACGGGTTCGTGCGTTCGGGTCTGAAGTAGCGGGACCGCTAACGGCCGCCTGCCCCGCGCCTTGGGCAGGCGGCCGTTAGCGTCTTGTCCCGGATTCGCCCCTTCGGGCGGGAAAAGCGGCCGTTCGGCCAGAAGCCCGCTGGTCCGCCTCGGCAGCGGGCTAACGTCGTCCTGCCGATGCGGAAGCCTGCTCCCATCGGGCGAATCATGGCACGGGAGAAAGCGCCGTGCGGCTCGGGGAATGAGTTGTCCGCCTGGCTCTGGCTTCACCACAACGCGGTCCCAGCGTGGGACCCGCGCGCGTCGGTCGACACAGGGAGGTGCGATTGACGTGCGGACAACTCGAAGACGGGGCGCGTTAGCCGGGGCAAGCGCGCTGGTGGCGGTCGCCGCGCTGGCCGGGCCGCTGGCCGGATCGGCTGGGGCCGCGGCAGACGGCACGGTAGCGGGCGGAAAGTCGCTCGGGGCAACCGATATCGCGTGCGGGGGCTCGGTCCCGGTGACCGTGACGCTCGACGCGCAGACCGGGATCGCGGGCAACCCGGTGGATATCGAACTGGTGCTGGACCGGTCCGGCAGCATGGCGAACGCGATCGGCGCCATGAAAGACGCCGCGAAGACCTTCGTGGACATCATCGACAAGGCCACCGACGGCACGCTGGACGGCGTCATCGCCAACGGCAGCCGGGTCGGGCTGGTCAGCTTCGCGTCCGACGCGACGCCGAACGTCGGGCTCACCGGGGACGCCGCCGCGCTCAAGGCCGCGATCGACGCCCTGAGCGCCTCGGGCGACACGAACCACCACGAGGCGATCACCACCGCGCAGGCGCAACTGGCGGGCTCGGTGCCGACCAACGCCAAGAAGATGATCATCTTCACGGACGGTGAGACGACCGTGCCGCCGGACGCGAGCGCCGCGGCCGCCGCGGCGCGCGGGGCGGGCACCGAGATCTTCGGCATCGGGCTGGGCGACAACGTGGACGAAGCCGAGATCATGGACTGGACGACCGACCCGGACGAGGGCGTGCACTACTTCCACGCCCCGGACGCGGGCCAGCTCCAGCAGGTGTTCCAGTCCATCGGCGCGGCGATCGTCGTGCCCGCGGCCACGAACGTCACGGTGGTCGACACGGTGGGGCCCGAGTTCACCGTCAGCGGCGCCGCGGTCTCCAAGGGCAGCGTCAACCAGGCGGGCAACCAGCTCACCTGGACCATTGACGAGTTGAGCACCGAGACCGTCACGCTGACCTTCCTCGCCACGCACATTCCCGCGGCGGGCGGCGGTGTGCTAGCGGTGAACCCGACCGTGGCCTACAGCGACGCCGAGGGCCACACCGTGCCCTTCCCGAACCCCACGGTGAACGTGCGCGGCTGCGCGGCGTTCATCGACGTCGAGCCCGAGCACGAGGTCAACGAGCTGGGCACCCCCGGGCAGACGCACACCGTCACCGCGACGGTGACCGACGACTTCGGCGACCCGGTCGGCGGCGTCGGCGTGTCCTTCGACATCCTGGCGGGCCCGAACGCGGGCGCGGCGGGCGCGGGCGCCACCGCGGCGACCGGCTCGGTGGACTTCACCTACCCGGCCACCCAGGGCCTAATCGGCCTGGGCACCGACTCGATCCGGGGCTGCTTCACCAACGCCGCGGGCACCCCGGTGTGCGACGACGTGCTCAAGGACTGGGTGGACACCACTCCCCCGGCCGTGACGTGCGAGCCGACCAACAACCCCGGCGGCGGCAACGTCCCGCCCGCGGACAACGAGGACGGCTTCTTCGTGCTCTCGGCGACGGACGCGGTCGACCCGAACCCGCAGGTCTTCGTGTCCGACTCGGCCAGCCCGGCGGTGTTCGGCGGGTTCCCGAGCGGGACGAAGATCAAGCTGGTGCAGGCGCCCGGGGCGCAGCCCACGCAGAAGCCGGGGACCGGCGACATCGACTGGAAGATCACCCTCAACGGCGACGCCCTGGTCTACGCGGTGGACGCGTCGGGCAACCAGTCCGCTCCGGTGAGCTGCCTGGTTCCCCCGCCGCCGAAGTAGCCGCGGAGTGATGTCCCAGTAACAGGTTCACGCGCAGTGCGCCCTCCGGCGGTCGTGCCCGCCGGAGGGCGCACTGGCCCTTAGGCGACCGCGGGGGCGGTGAGGTCGCCGATCAGGCCGGTGTCGTGCTCGGCGGCGCGGAAGCGCGGGTGGTCGAGCACGTCGCGCAGGAAGCCCGCGGTGGTGGCGACACCGGGGCCGCTGATCCTGGTCTCGGCCAGGGCTCCGCGCATCCGGGCGATGGCCTGGTCGCGGTCGGGGGCCCAGACGATCACCTTGGCCAGCAGGGAGTCGTACAGCGGCGGAATCCGGTACCCGGGGGCCGCGTGCGTGTCGACGCGGACGAACGGCCCGGCGGGCAGCGCGCACTCGGTCAGCAGGCCGGGAGCGGGGGCGAAGTCCCGGGCCGGGTCCTCGGCGTTGACCCGGCACTCGATCGCCACCCCGCGCGGGGCGACGTCGTGCTGGCCGTAGCCCAGCGGCTCGCCGGAGGCGACCCGAAGCTGCTCGCGCACCAGGTCGATGCCGGTGACCATCTCGGTGACCGGGTGCTCGACCTGGAGCCTGCAGTTGACCTCCATGAAGTAGAACCGGCCGTCCGGGTCCACCAGGAACTCGAACGTGCCCGCGCCGACATAGCCAGCGGCCAGCGCGCCGCGCACGGCGACCTCGCCCATCTCGCGGATGGTGTCCTCGGGCAGCCGGGGCGCCGGGGACTCCTCCACCAGCTTCTGGTGCCGCCGTTGCAGGGAGCAGTCCCGCGCGCCCAGGTGCACGCACGCGCCGTGCGCGTCGGCGAGGACCTGGATCTCCACGTGCCGTGCCGAGTCGAGGTACTTCTCCACGTAGAGGCGGCCGTCGCGGAAGACCGCCTGCGCCGTCGCCTTGGTCTTCGCCCACGCCCGGGGGAAGTCGGCCGAGGAGCGCACCACCGCCATGCCCCGGCCGCCGCCGCCCGCGACGGCCTTGACGATCACCGGGTAGCCGATCTCGTCGGCCAGCGCGGCGGCCTTCTCCGCGCTGTCGATGGCGTCGCGGCTGCCGGGGAGCAGCGGCAGGCCCGCGTCCACCATGATCGCCCGCGCGCTCGCCTTGTCGCCAAGGCGGGCCATCACCTCGGCGGGCGGGCCGACGAACGTGAAGCCCTCGGCCTCGCACACCTCGGCGAAGTCCGGGTTCTCCGACAGGAAGCCGTAGCCGGGGTGGATGGCGTCCGCGCCGCGGATGCGCGCCGCCTCGATCACCGAGGGGATGTCGAGGTAGCTCTCCTTGGCCGGGCCGGGGCCGATCTGGACCGACTCGTCGGCCAGCCGGACCACCGCGGAGTCCCGGTCGACCGACGAGTGCACGGCGACCGTGCGCAGGCCCATCTCGCGGCACGTGCGGACGACCCGCACCGCGATCTCGCCGCGGTTGGCGATCAGCACCTTGGAGATCGGCTTGGAGATCATCGGGCGGGCTCCAGCAGCAGCACCGGCTGACCGTGCTCGACGGGGGCGCCGTCCGGCACCAGGAACTCCACGACCCGGCCCGCCCGGTCGGCCTCGACCGGGATCATCAGCTTCATCGCCTCCACGATCGCCACCTGCTGGCCGGGGGCGATGACGTCGCCCTCGACCACGAACGGCGCAGCGCCGGGCTCGGGGGCGCGGTAGAAGACGCCAACAGTGTTGGCGCACAACGGGAACCGGCCCGCGGTGTCCTCAGCCGCCGCGCCGCCCTCCGGCGCCCGCGCGGGGGACTCCGGTGCCCGAGCGGCCGCCCGGGGCTCGGCTGCCCGGGTGTCGGCCTGCCGGGGCTCGGCGGGGCGGGCCTCGGCGGTCCACCGCACCTCCACCGCGACGTCGTGGGCGCTGACCCGCACCACGGTCGGCGCGTGGGACGCGTGGGCGTAGGTGGCCAGCGCCTGCTCGCGCAGCACGGTGACGACCTGGTCGACCTGGCCAATGTGGTCGAGGTGGTCGAGGTGGCCACCATTGGCCTGCGCCGCCTGATCGATCTGGACAGCCTGGTCGGCTCGGGTGTCGCGTGCGGGAACCGACACCGCCACACCGCCGTTCGCGGTCGCGTTCATCGGGCATCCTCCCTGTCGGGGGCCGGGTCACGGGGTTCGGACGGCTGGGAATCGCGGGGCTGGGAGTCGAGCAGCACCGAGGTGTCGGTGCCGAACTGGCGGAACCGGGCGTGCCGCGCGGTAACCAGGTTCATCTGGTCCAGCGGCAGCAGCTCGGCGAGGCTGCTCGCCAGGGCGGCGCGCAGGGCCGCTGCGGCGGCGACGTGGTCGGTCTCGGCGCCCTCGCCTGGCTCGGGCACGACGCCGTCGACCACGCCCATGCTCAGCAGCGAGCGGGCGTCCACGCGCAGCGCGGCGGCGGCCTTGGGCGCGGCGGCGGGGTCGCGCCACAGGATCGCCGCGCAGCCCTCCGCGCTGATCACCGAGTACACCGCGTTGGCGCACATCAGCACCCGGTCGGCCAGGGCGAGCGCCAGCGCGCCGCCGCTGCCGCCCTCGCCGGTCACCACGGCCACCACCGGCACCGGGAGGCCGGCCATCAGCTTGAGGTTCTCCGCGATCGCCACGGACTGGCCCTGCCGCTCGGCCTCCATGCCGGGGTAGGCGCCCGCGGTGTCGACCAGGGTGATCACCGGCAGGCCCAGCTTGGCCGCCAGCCGCATCGCCCTGGCCGCCTTGCGATACCCGGCCGGAGTGGGCATGCCGTAGTTGCGGTCGCGCAACTCCCGCGCCGTGTGGCCCTTCTGGGTGCCGATCACCACGACCGGGATGCCCTCGAACCGGCCGAGACCGGCGACCAGCGCCGGGCAGTCGGCCGACATCCGGTCGCCGTGCAGCTCGTCGAAGTCCTCGATCAGCAGCGAGATGTAGTCCACAGTGGTCGGACGGCCGAGCCTGCGGGCGGCGCGCACGCACTCCCACGGCTCCCGCTCCGGCAGCCGGTCGGCGTCGGTGACCATCGCGGGCCCGCCGCCAGCCTGGTGCGGCACGCCGTCCGGGCGGCGGGTCGCGATTGAGAGCAGCCTGGCCAGGGTGGGGCGAAGCTCGGCGCGCGGGCGGATCATGTCGACCACCCCGTGCTCTTCGAGGAACCGCGCGGTCTGGAACTCCGGCGGCAGGGTCTGCTTGATCGTCTGCTCGATCACCCGCCGCCCGGCGAACCCGAGCCGGGCGCCGGGCTCGATGACGATCACGTCGGTCGAGGTGGCGAACGACGCCGCGACTCCGCCGAAGGTGGGGTCGGTGATCAGCGAGACGGTCAGCACGCCCGCCTCGTCCAACTGGGCCAGGGCCTGGCTGGTCTTGGCCATCTGCATCAGCGCGATCACCCCCTCCTGCATCCGCGCGCCACCCGAGGCGGTGGCCAGCAGCAGCGGGGTCCGCTCGCGCAGCGCGATCTCGGCGGCCTGAGTGACGACCTCGCCCACGGTGGCGCCGAGGCTGCCGCCCATGAACCGGAAGTCCATCGCCACCACGACGACCGGGTTGCCCTCGATGCGGCCCCGCGCGCACAGCACGGCCTCGGCGAGGCCGGTGTCGGCGCGGGCGTCGGCGAGGCGGTCGCGGTAGGGGCGGGTGTCGGCGAAGCCCAGCGGGTCGCTGTCGGACACGGCGACTTCCAGCGGCCGGTAGCCCGGGTCGAGCAGGCTGTCGAGGCGCTGCGCCGCGGTCAGCGGGGCGTGCCAGCCGCAGTCCGGGCACACCCGGCCCGCGCGCAGAAAGCGCTTGCCGTACAGCATGGCGCGGCAGCCGCCGCAGACCAGCCAGGCGGGCACGTCGCCCGCGCGGTCGGTCAGGTCGGGCAGGGTCGCGGTCATGACTCCTCCTCGGTTCGCGTCGGTGCGGGCACGTACGTCGAGCACCCGGCGGGCAGGCGGGCCCCGGCGAGGCGCAACTGGGCGGCCCGGCTCGCGAACGCCGTGCCGCGCAACACGTGCGCGGCGATGTCGGCCACGTGCCGGTTGGCTGGCGCGGCCAGGTAGGTGCCCGCGACCCAGGCGTTGAACGCGCCCATCGCGGGCCCGCACCAGATCTGGTAGTCGCCGGTCCGCTCGGGGACGCCCCGAATGCTCCAGCCCGAGGACAGGCCCAGGTACCAGCGGAAAACCAGCGCCATGCGGCGGCGCGGATTGTCCTGCGCCCGGTGGATCTGCTCGGGGTCGCGCTCGGCGAAGTAGGTCAGGCAGTCCTGCCAGACGTCCGCCATCGGGCGCTGGAAGACGCGCTTCTCCAGCTCCGCGCGCTCGGCGGCCGGGATCGCCTCGATCCCGTCGTAGCGCCGGTAGGTCTCGTACAGCTTCTTGGCGCGGCCGGGGAACAGCGTGCCGCGCTTGAGGACCTGCACGTCCACGCCCATCTCGAACATGTCCGCCGACGGGCACATCTCGCAGTCGGCCACACCCGCGCCCGCGAGCAGCAGCTTGGTGGTGTCGGACTGGTCGGCCTCCACAGAGGACTGGTTGATCGAGCCGGTGACCACATAGGCCGCGCCGAGGGTGAACGCCGCCGCTGCCGCCGCCGGGGTGCCGATGCCGCCCGCGGCGCCGACCCGCACCGGCCGCTGATAGCCCAGCTCGCGCTGCACGCGGTCGCGCACGGCCAGCAGCTCCGGCAGCAGGACCAGCAGCGGGCGCCGGTCGGTGTGCCCGCCGGAGTCGGCCTCCGCGGTGACGTCGTCGGCCATCGGGATCCGCCGCGCCCACTCGGCCTGCTCGGCGGAGACCGCGCCCGACTCGACCAGGGGCCGGACCAGCCGCTCCGGGGCCGGGCGCAGGAACACCTCGGCGACCTCCGCGCGGGACACCTTGGCGATGACCCGGTTGTGCGCCACCACAGTGCCCTCGGCGTCCTTGGCGAGCCCGGCGAGCCGGTAGCGCACCACCTCCGGGGTCAGGTCGAGGAACGCCGACGCCTCCACGCACCGCACCCCGTGCCGCAGGCAGCGGTCCACGATGGCGCGTTCGAGGGCCAGCTCGCTGGGGCTGTGGATCAGGTTGACCGCGAACGGCAGGCCGGGCGCTTCCCTGGTGATGGTCGACAGCGCGTCGTCAATGCGGTCCGGCAGCACCCCGGCCGCGCCGAACGAGGCCAGGAAACCGGACCGGGCCAGGGCGACGACCATCCGGGCGGAGGCGATCCCGTTGGCCATCGCGCCCGCCATGTAGGCGTACCGCACACCGTGGGCGTGCCGGAAACCGGGGTCGCCCAGGGAATCCGGGGTCAGGGCGGGCACCGCGGCCAAAACCCGCGCCGCCCTGGCCTGCTGGTCGTCGGTCGTCACACCGACGCCCGCGCCGTCGCGGGCGACGAACAGCGGCCGGTCCAGCCGCAGCAGCGCGCGCCGGATCGAGTCGTCGTCGCGGGCCAGAGCCGCTCCCGTCGTCGCCGCGGTCATCGCTGGACTCCCCGAAGCTCGGCGGAGCGGAGCTCGATGGCGATGTCGTCAAGCTCGTAGATCCGCAGGCCCGGCTTCCACATGCTCGCCTCGCCGACGACCCGCACCCGGCCGGGGCTATGCCGCACCTCCTTGATATGCACCTCCAGCGTCGACTCGCCGTCGGTCGGCAGGAACTGGCCGCGGTACTTCCAGGTGAACGGCAGGTCGGCGGGGACGATGAACTCCGGGTCGGCGAGCGCGTCGGCGTGCCCGGAGGCCAGCAGCCACTCCTGCATCGCCTGGATCACCGACTCCACGCCGAGCGAGCCGGGGATCACCGGGTCGAGGTGGAAGTGCCGCTGGAAGAACCAGTCGTCCGGGTCGATGGGGCGCACCGCGTGCAGGTAGCCCTGCCCGTACCGGCCGCCGCCGTCGACCACGTCCACGTGGTCGAGCAGGGCGAGGGTGCCGCGCGAGGTCAGCCGCGCCGCCGGGTCGGCGCGCCGACCGGCGATGTCGATGCGCCGGGTGGCTGGCCGGGGCGACTGCTCGTCCAGCCAGGTGGGCCGGTGCCTGCCCGCGTCGAGGCCGGTCTGGTTGCCCAGGGCCTCGTCGCTGAAGTAGCCGAACATCGTCTCGCCGCGGTAGAACGGCTCGCCGTCCGCGGACAGCTCGTAGGCGAAGCTCTGCAGCGAGGAGCCGGGCAGGATCGTGGTCGCCAGCAGCTCGGAGCGCTGCCGGATCGTCTTGTCCCGCAGGTCGACCTCGCGCAGCACGGAGGCGGTGCCGCCGAGGTTGCGCAGGCTCATGGTGGCCTCCGGCGCGGTCAGCGTCGGGCCGAGGTGGTAGCCGATGAGCAGCGCCGCCTGCAACGAGGTCTCCATGTAGACGCAGTTGGGCATGGAGGCGTTCGCGGTGTCGGCGAAGTACCAGGAGTCGGCGTGCGCGTCGTACTCGGTCTCGTACGTCGCGCCGTCCAGCTTGCCCCGGGTGCCATCGACGCTGATCACCCGGTCGACCAGCAGCAGGCCGCCGGTCGGGAGCCGGGTCGCCTTGCGGCCGGTGTAGTGCGCGAACTCCGGGCCGAGAGCGATGCCCTGGTCCCCGCGGGAGAGGTGGGTCATGTGGAACTCGCTGAGCATGGCCCGCTCGCCCGCCGCGCTCTTGCGGCCCAGCCACGCCGACGGCACGCCGCCGCGCGCGGGGCCGACGAGGGCGCCGGGGGTCTCCTGGAGCGCGACGACCAGGTCGCGGACCTGCCCGCCGTCGGAGAACGTGGCGTCGACCCGGACCCAGGGGCGGGGCAGCAGGTCGATGCCGGTGACCTCGACCTCGACCGTGCCCGCCCGCTCGGTCCCCCGGGCGTCGACCCGGCCAGCCTCGCGCACGGTGAACGTCGCGCCCGCCAGGCACAGGTGCAGCCCGGTGTGCAGGGCGAACAGCTGCGCGGCCTGCACGGTGGCGGCCACTAGGTCGGCCGCGGCGCAGGACGCCGCGATCCGGCCCATGCCGTGCGCGCCGCCGCGCAGTTCGATGGCCTCGACCGAGGTGAGCGCCAGCGGGCCGCCCGCGGCGAGCCGCACGGCCGGGTTGACGCCGTCCTGGTCGTAGGCCGAGCCGAACACGCCCGCGATGTCCCCCTCGGCGAGGCGGGCGAGCTGCCCGCCGTCCAAGCGGGTGACTCCGGTGCGCGCCAACGGTTTGAACGCACCTTCCGCGGCCACGACCAGCGCCGGGGCGGCGGCCGCCGCCGGGGCGAAACCGGCCGCCGGGGTGGCGGCCGCGCCCGGACCGAAACCCGTTCCCGGGGCGGTGGCCGCGGCCTGGCCGAAGCCCGCTGTCGCGGCGGTGGCCTGCGCCTGGTCGGCGGCGAGGGGGCGGTGGCCCGCGAGCATCAGCCGTTGCAGCGCGGCCTGCGCGCCCAGGGCGCTGGTGTGCGCGTCGACCAGCGACGAGCGCAGGTCGCGGATCGCCTCGACCACTCCGCCGCCGCTGCCGCCGCGGGGCCGGACCGGCGCGGTCGGCGCAGGCGCCGGTGGTGGTGGGGGCGCTGGCTCAGTGAACGCGGCCGCGTCGAACGGCTCGCCGACGAACTCCAGGACATCGCTCATCGTGTGCTCGTCTCCTCGATGGTCGGCGCGGGCCGGTCCAGCCAGCCCGCGACCGCTTCCCGGAACTTGGCGGCCATGTCCGGCGTGGACACCACCGCGACTTCGGCGAACCGCTGCAGGACGCGTCCCGCGCCGTCGCAGGCGGTCGCGGTCACCGTCAGGCCGCCGCCGGTCCGCCGGACGTCGTCCAGCACCAGGGCGAACGGCTCGCCGTCCGGCAGCGGGGCGAAGTACTCCGCGCGCCCGATGCCCAGCGGCAGGCACGCCGCGCCGAGCAGCCGCTTGCCCAGCACCGGCGGGCCTTGCAGCAGCACGTCGGCGAGCACCGGGCTGTGCAGCGCCCCGGCAAAGGCTCCGCCCGCCACCGCGGCGTCGGCCAGCGCGCACTCCAGGACCATGCCGTGCTCGCCGCTTTCCAGCACGCGGCGCATTCCCTGCAACCGGGGCCCGTGGAACTGGGTCGCCTCCCGGTAAATCTCCAGCCCGTCCTCCGGGCCCGCGCCGAAGCGGTGCGCCCGCGCGGTCGGGGCCTCGGCCGGGGCCGGGGCGAGGACGAAGGTGGCCGCGTAGTGCGAGGTGGGCAGCGCGCCGCCGGAGTCGGACCGGACCGCGGCGGCGACCACGAGCCGGTCACCGTCCACTGTGGACGGCTCGGTCTCGACCCGCAGGCCAGTGCGCGGCGTCCCGTCGAAGATGATGCCCTTGTGCACCTGGTAGTCGCGGACCTCGACCACCCGCAGTCCCGGGTGGGCCCGCTCCAAGACGTTGATCAGCCACCCGAGCCCGAACGTCGCGGGCAGCACCGGGTGCGCGCCGATCCGGTGCGCCTGGATGACCGGGTCCTCAGCCAGCGCCCCGAGTTCGCGGCGCGCGGTGAACGCGGGCGTCGCCACGGTGGCGTGCCCGGCCAGCGAGACGTCCGCGCCGATCAGCACGCAGGTCTCGGCAGCCCGCTCCGGGTCGAACTGCTCCACGAAGGCGCGGGCGCCCGCGTCGGGGTGCAGCAGCGGCACGCCGCGCGCGGAGAACAGCTCGCGCAGCTCCGCGGTCACCATGCCGCCATCCCAGGCGCCCCAGTCGATCGCGGTGACGTGGTGGCCGGGGTTGGCCGCCTGCCACGCCGCGGCGACCCGGCACAGCGCCTCGTTCGCCGCGGCGTAGTCGGCCTGGCCCGGGTTCCCGAGCAGGCCCGCCACCGAGGTGAACAGCACCAGGTGCCGCAGCGGCGCCCCGTCGAGGGCGTCGAGCACCGCGCGCAGCCCGCCGAGCTTCGCGCCGAACACGCGGTCGACCTGCGCTGCGGTCTTGTCGGGCAGCAGCGCGTCGGCGAGCACGCCCGCGCCGTGCACCACGCCGGTCACCCGGTCGCGGTACTCGCCCAGCGCGGCCCGCACGGCGTCCGCGTCGGTCACATCGACCGCGAGGTAGGTCGCGCGGTCGCCCAGTTCGGCGAGGGTGGCGCGGATTTCCCGCTGTCCCAACACGTTCTGATAGGCGCGCTCGACGTCGCGGGGAGTCACCTTGGCACCGGTCGAGCGCAGTCCGGCGATCACCGCGGGCTTGAGGTCGGCGTCGGCGACGCCCCGCGCCCAGTCCGGCTCGTCGGCGAGCGCGGTGCGGCCCAGCAGCAGGAACCCGGCCGCGGCCTGGCTGGCGAGGGCCCGCACGCACAGGGCCGTGACGCCGCGGGCGCCGCCGGTGACCACGAGGAGGTCGTCCTCGGTCACCGACACCGCCGGGACCGGGGCCGAGGTGTCCACTGTGGACCGCTCGGCCGCCGGGGCGTGCCCGCTGGGCGTCAGGGTGCGGCGGCCGTCCGCGTCGACGCCCACCTCCAGGGTGTCCCGCGCGCTGTCGTGCAGTTCGGCCAGCACCGCGTCGGCGAACGCCGCGCCGTCCAAGCCCGGGTCGACGTCGACGGCCCGGCAGAACAGCGTCGGCGCCTCGGCGGCGAGCGTCTTGACGACACCGCCGACACCGCCGATGAGCGACTCGGCCATCGACCGCAGCCCGCCCAACCCGAGCGCGCCGTCGACCCTGGTCACGGTCACGAACGCGGCCCGAGTTCCGGTGGCCGCCGTGGCGGTCAGCGCCGGAAGCACGTGCTTGGCCAGCAGAATCGGCTCGGCCAGCCGCGCGGCGGCCACCGCCCAGTCCGGGTCGGCGTCGCACAGCACCAGGCACAGGTCGAGCCTGCCCTCCTGCGCCGCCTCGACACTGGCGGCCCGCCGCACTGTCCACCCGCGACTTTCCAGCCCCGCGACCACGGCGTCGCCGTCGACACCGCCGCGGTCGACCACCAGCGCCACCGGCTCGGCGGCATACGGCGCGTCGGTCAGGTCGATCGAGGGCAGCGCCACGAGCCCGACCCGGTGCCGGGGCGCGGTCGCCCCAGCCTCAGGCGCTTTTGGGGCGACACCACCCGCGCTTTCCAGGTAGTCGGCGATCTGGTTGAGCGTGCGCAACTCCCCTAGCTGCTCGGGGCCGATACTCGGCAGGGACGGGAACCGCTCCTGCACCACACCGAGCACCTGAACCCGCTTGATCGAGTCCACACCGAGGTCCGCTTCGAGGTCCATCGACGGGTCGACCATTTCCACGGGGTAGCCGGTCTTCTCCGACACCACGCTGATCAGGACGGTCCGGACGTCGGACGTGGTGGGAGCGGCGGCCTGGGGGGCCGCTGGAGCGGCGGCGGAGAGGAAGTCGGCGATCTGGTCCAGCGTGCGAAGCTCACCAAGCTGCTCCGGGCCAATGTTGGGCAGCGAGGGGAAGCGCTCCTGCACCACACCTAGGACCTGAACCCGCTTAATGGAGTCGACTCCGAGGTCGGCCTCCAAGTCCATCGACGGGTCCACCATTTCGACCGGGTAACCGGTCTTCTCGGCGACGACCTCCCGGAGCACGGTGCGCACATCGGCGGCGGCGGAAGCCGGGGCCTGCGTCGCGGGGGCCGCAGCCGACAGGAAGTCCGCGATCTGGTCCAGCGTGCGAAGCTCACCAAGCTGCTCCGGACCGATGTTCGGCAGAGACGGGAACCGCTCCTGCACCACACCCAGCACCTGAACCCGCTTAATGGAGTCCACACCCAAGTCCGCTTCGAGATCCATCGACGGATCGACCATCTCCACCGGGTAGCCCGTCTTCTCGGCCACCACTTCCCGCAGCACCAACCGAATGTCACCGGTCGGGGCGCCACTCGCGGCGGGAGCCGAAGCCGCAGGGGCGGCGGCGGAGAGGAAGTCGGCGATCTGGTCCAGCGTGCGGAGTTCGCCAAGCTGCTCCGGGCCAATGTTCGGCAGGGACGGGAACCGCTCCTGCACCACACCGAGAACCTGAACCCGCTTGATCGAGTCCACACCCAAGTCCGCTTCGAGATCCATCGACGGGTCGACCATCTCGACCGGGTAGCCCGTCTTCTCCGCGACGACCTCCCGCAGCGCCAACCGAATGTCGGCGGCGGGGGCGCCAGTCGCGGCGGGAGCCGAAGCCGCGGGGGCGGCAGCCGACAGGAAGTCCGCGATCTGGTCCAGCGTGCGAAGCTCGCCAAGCTGCTCGGGGCCGATGTTGGGCAGCGAGGGGAAGCGCTCCTGCACCACGCCGAGAACCTGAACCCGCTTAATGGAGTCGACTCCGAGGTCGGCCTCCAAGTCCATCGACGGGTCGACCATCTCGACCGGGTAGCCCGTCTTTTCCGCCACTACTTCCCGCAGTGCCGTGCGAACGCTCGCGCTGTCCACTGTGGACGAAGCTGGGGCGGCCGCCGGGGTGGGGTGGGGAGCGGCGGACGGGGCGGTGTGGGTCGGGGCCGAGTGAGTGGCGGCGGTGTGGGGCGCCGCCGGGTGGGTGGGGGCGGGCGTGGCCGGGCGGGCGGCGGTGGGCGGCTGGGCGGGCGGGGTCGGCGGGAGTTGGGGCGGGGTCGGGATGGCGGGGGGCAGGGAGTGGGGAGGTTCGTCGACCAGGGCCTGGAGTTCGGCCTCGACGCTGGGGCGCTGGATGGTCGGGAAAGAGGTCGCGCCGGTCAGCTCGATCTCGGTCAGGGCGGCGAGGATCTCGTTGGCGCGGGTGTGCGCCTGGCCGATAGCGACGCTCTGGTCCTTCACCGCGGTCACCGCGTCGGCCAGGTGGAGGTCGACGTCGCCGTGGCGCACCGCGTCGGCGAGCGTGCCCGCGACGCGCAGCTGGGTTTCCAGGTACTCGCTGTGGATGGCGATGTGCTGCTGCAGCGCGACTCCGACGCCCGGGTGGACGGCGGCCGGGGCAGGCGCGTGGCCGTGCGCGGCGACCGGGTGGGCGGCCGGGGCGGCGGGGGCGGCCACCGTGGTCGGCGGCACCGTGGACAGGCCGTTGGGCGCGCTCGAAGCGCCGCCCGCCGAGCCGTTCGCGGCGGGGGCGGATGCCGTGTGGGCGGTCATGCCGGTGCCGCCGTTCACGGCGAGCGCGGTCGACGCTCCGCCTGCCGCGGGCGAGACGCCCGGGGTGGTCGAGAAACCGGCCGTGGCCGAAGCAGCGGGCGAGAGGGCCGCCGCAGATGCAGCCGGGGTGGAGGCGGCCGGGGTGGAAGCCGCGGGCGAGAGGCCCGTGGCGGCGGCCGCGGCCGTGGAGGTGGAGGGAAGGGAGCTTGCCGCTGTCATCGGTGTGCCGTTCGAGGTGGGCGCCGCGCCGACCGCGGCGGGGACGCCGTTGGTCGCCGGGTTGGCCAGGGCGATTCGGTAGCCGTCGGTGAGGGCGGCGCGGTAGGCCTCGCGGCGGGCCGGGGAGACGTACTCGGGGGCGGACAGGGGAATCGACATGCCGCTGGGCTTCGGACGCTCGGCCACCGGGGCATCGGTGGCGTTCGCGGCGGACAGCGGCACACCGAGCACGGCCAGGCGGACCACGGCCTGCTTGAGGGCCACGTCGCTGTCGCCCAGCGGGCCCGCGTCGGTCGGGATGGCGACGACCTCGTCGCCCAGGGTGCGGCCGACCAGGGAGGTCAGGATCTGCTTGGGGCCGAACTCCACGAACACCGTGCAGCCCGCGTCGCGCATGGCGCGCAGGCCCGCGACGAACTCGACCGGGCGAAGCAGTTGGTTGGTGAGGGTCTGGGCGTTGGCCTCGGGGTCGGAGCCGTAGCCCGCCTCGGGCGAGTTGGCGTACACCGGGGCGGCAGGCTCACCGACGCGCACCGACGCCACGGTCTGGCCGAACGCCTCGACCGCGTGGGCCACGTGGCTGGTGTGGAAGGCGGCGGCGACCGGCAGGATCCGCGCGGTCAGGCCGCGGTCGGCGCACAGCCGCACGACCTGGCCGACCGCGTCGGTGGGGCCGCCGACGACGACCTGGTCGGGGGCGTTGTGGTTGCAGATCACCACGCCGTCGACGTCGGCGAGCAGCCGCTCGACGTCCTCGCGGCTCGCGGTGACCGCCGCCATGGCGCCCGGGTCGTCGGTGCCCTCGGCCGGGGCCATCGCCGCGCCGCGGGCGCGGGCGAGCCGGAAGAAGTCCGCGTCGGACAGCGAGCCCGCCGCCCACAGGGCGGTCAGCTCGCCGAAGCTGTGGCCGAGGTAGCCCGCGCAGTCGAGGCCGAGGCCACGCAGGTAGCGGAACTGGCCTGCCGCCAGCGCGCCGATCGCGGGCTGCGCGTGCTCAGTGCGGCGCAGCGCGGCCTCCTGGGCCTGGCGCTGCTCGCCGTCGAAGGTCGGCGGCGGGAACACGACCGGCGCGAGCCGGGTCGGCGCGCCGTCGAAGGCGGCGTTGGCCTCGTCGAACGCGGCGCCGACGACCGGGTTGTTGAGGACGGCCTCCAGGCCCATGCCGAGGTACTGGCTGCCCTGTCCGGCGAACAGCGCGCCGATCTTGAGGTCGGCCTTCGCGCGGCGGCGGTAGAACACGCCGCGGGGGTGCGCCCACTCGTCGGCGTCGGACGCTGCGGCCAGCCGCTCGATGGCCAGGTCGCGCAGCGCGGCCAGCGCGTCATCGCCATGGGCGACAAACCCGACGCGGGCGTGCTCGTCGGGGATCTCGCCGCCATCGACGGACGGCTCGCCCGCGCGCAGCGCGGCCAGCAGCGCGGCGGGGTCCGGCGCGTGCCACAGGTGCGCCCGCGCGGTGCGGTGCAGGGTGCGGATCGGCGCCCGGTCCGGGTCGTGCTCCTCCAGCACCACGTGGAAGTTGGTGCCGCCGAAGCCCATCGCCGACGCGGCCGCGCGGCGGACCGGGCGGTGCGGGTCGCGGATCCAGGGGCGGGTCTCGGTGTTGACGTAGTAGGGCGCGGTCGAGAAGTCGACGGCGCTGTTGGGCCGCTCGACGTTGATCGTCGGCGGCAACACCTTGTGGTAGAGGCCGAGCGCGAGCTTCATCAGGCTGGCCGTGCCCGCGGCGCCCTTGGTGTGCCCGATCTGGGACTTGACGCTGCCCAGCGCGGCGAAGTGCCGCTCGTCGGAGGCCGCGCGCAGGACGTCGCCGAGGGCGGTCAGCTCGGTGCGGTCGCCCACGGCGGTGCCGGTGGCGTGCGCCTCGAACAGCTCGACCGAGGCGGGCGAGCACTCGGCGTCGGCGTAGGCGCGCTCGATCGCGACCCGCTGGCCTTCCGCGCGGGGCGCGTAGATGCTCTTGGAGCGGCCGTCGCTGGACGAGCCGATGCCGCGGATGACCGCGTAGATCCGGTTTCCGTCGCGCACGGCGTCGGAGAGCCTGCGCAGGGCGAGCATGCCGATGCCCTCGCCGAGCAGGGTGCCGTCGGCGTTGTCGGCGAACGGGCTGATGCGGCCGCTGCGGGAGAGCGCGCCGACCTTGCTGAAGCACAGGTAGATGAAGATCGAGTTCTCGGTGTCGACGCCACCGGTGATCATCATGTCGGCGCGGCCGTCGACCAGCTCGGCCACGGCGGTGCGGATCGCCGACAGCGACGCGGCGCACGCCGCGTCCACGGTCGAGTTCATCCCGCCCAGGCCGAGGCGGTTGGCCACCCGGCCCGCGACGACGTTGGCGAGCAGACCGGGGAACGAGTTCTCCTCCCACGGCGCGAAAGCCTTGACGTACTTCTCCGCGATCGCGTCCGCGTCCTCAGTGGACAGACCGCAGCTCTGCACGACCTCCTTGAGCACCGGCGTGGAGAGCCGGGCGGCCAGCGGGTGCATCAGCGGCACCGGGCCGGTGGTGCCCAGCACCACGCCGGTGCGCGACGGGTCGTACCAGCCGTCCGGGCCAGCGCCCGCGTCGCGCAGCAGGTCCCGGGCCACGCCCAGGCTCAGCGTCTGCATGGTGCTGGTGACGTCGAGCTGGTTGGGCGGCAGACCGAACTCGACCGGGTCGAAGTCGACGTCGGGCAGGAACGCGCCGCGCCGGGAGTAGGTCTTGTCCGGGGCGGCGGGGTCGGCGTCGTAGTAGTCGTCCAGGCTCCACCGGGACGCCGGGACGTCCTCGGTGCAGTCAACGCCGTCGACGATGTTCTGCCAGTACTCGCGGTGGTCTCGGGCCATCGGGAACAGACCGGACATGCCCACGATCGCGATCGGGTTGCGGGCCAGGCGCCGGTCCGACGCCTCGTGCTGCTCGCTCACGTTCTTCCTCTCGGATATGACTCGGTGATCATCCGCGAACATCACGCGGCGACGAGCCCGGAGACCCGGGCCAGCAGGTCCGCCACGCTCTCGGCGAAAACTCGGTGCCCCTGGGGGCTGGGGTGCAGGCCGTCCTCGGACCACATGTCCGCGCTCGCCCACTTCGGGTCGGCCGCGATGTCCAGGCACAGGGTCCCGGTCTGCTCGGTGACCTCGCGCAGGACGGCGTTGGCCTCGGCGAACCGGCCGCGCAGCAGGGCGCGGAAACCCTCCGGCACGGGCAGGTTCGCCGGGATGTCGGGGTAGCTCGCGGTGACGACGGTGGTGTCCATGCCGGTCAGAACACCGAAGATCGTGCCCAGGTTGCGGCGGAACCTGATCGGGTGATAGTCGGTGACGAGGTCGTTGACCCCGACGATCACCCCGATCAGCGGAGCCTTGCCCGCCAGCGCGCGGTCGAGCTGCTGGTCGAGCACGACCTGCGTGGTCGCCTGGTACGCGCCCAGGTTCCGCACGGCCCCGGCGGGCAGGCCAAGTGAGTCCGCCAGGCGCGGCACCCAGCCGTGGTAGCCGCCGCCCGGGCGGGGGTCGCCGCGACCCTCCACGAAACTGTCTCCGAGCACAGTCAGCCTGGTCGTGGGCATGCGGTCCTCCGCTGTCGGCAACGCTGATCGGGGTGCTGATCGGGATGAGTCGTCAGGAGAGCTGTCCGGAAAGGACTCAGGAGGGGCTGTAGCGACGCTCGTCGGCGGGCATGCCGACCTCGTCGTAGAGCTCTTCGAGGTGACCGGGGGCGAAGAACTCCTCGCCGTGGATGCCACCGGCGATCAGGCCGAAGAACTTCTTGGTGTAGGCCGGGCTCTGGCTGGTGGCGCGGAACACCGAGTCGTAGAACGGGGTGAGCTGGAGCTTCGCCAGGGTGCAGGTCAGCTCGAAGGTGCCGGAGCTCTCCTCGTCGCGGACCTTGACGTAGTCGGCCATCGCCTCGGCCATGTCGCGCTCGCCGGACAGGCCCTCGTGCAGCCGGTCGGCCAGCACCTCGCCGTACTTGAACGCGTCGGTGATGCCCCAGCCGGTGAACGGGTCCTTGTGGTACCCGGCGTCGCCGACCAGCGCCCAGCCGGGGCCAGCGGAGGTGCGGTAGTAGTTGTCCGGGTAACGCATGGGCCGCCACGGCTCCTCACGCTTGCCCTTGCTCCGCAGCTCCTCGCCCATCTCGGGCACGACCTGGTCGAAGACCTCCTGGAAGGAGCCCTCGACGTCGGCGCGGAACTCGCCGAACCGCTCCCGGCCGCGGATGATCGCCAGCAGGTTGAGCCCGTCGTTGGTGGGCCAGGTGCCGATCTGCTGCTCGCCGAACCCGGTGCGGTGGTGCATGCCCCAGTCCAGGCCGCTGTGGTAGCTGTAGTAGATGAACCCGGCCGCGGGGACGACCCGGTAGAACTCGGCGCCGACCTTCTCCGCGACGATGGAGCCGCGCCCGTCCGCGCCGACGACGACGGTGGCGCGGAACTCGCGCTCGGGCCCGTCGCCCTCTCGGCCGCGGATGCCGACCGCGCGACCGTCCTCGAACAGGACGTCGCTCACGGTGAAGCCCTCGATGACCTCGGCCCCGGCCTCCCGCGCGCCACCGACGAGGACCTCGTCCAGCACGGTGCGGCGCGGGCAGTAGACGGCGTCGATGCCGTCGATCGGGTCGGCGAAGCCTTCCAGCGAGATGCCGGTGTAGGAGAAGTTCAGCTTCCGGATCGCGGGCACGCCGGTGGCCACGACCTTGTCCAGCAGACCCCAGGACTTCAGCCGGGAAAGGCCAGCCTGGTGGATGTAGTGGGTGGAAACCGTGTCACTGGGGAAAGTCGAGCGGTCGACGACGAGGACCCGGTGACCGCGCCGGGCCAACAGCATCGCCACCGGTGAGCCTGCGCAGCGCGCGCCCACCACGATTACGTCGTACATGTGATCTCTCACTTCTCCTCGCAGGCCGGATGAATTCGATTCTGCTGAGCCGCTGAATAGGGGTCAATGCGCCCGGGTCGGCCCCCATGGTGCGATTGGCTCGCACAATGACGACAGATATGGGAAACCCGCCCGAAACATTTCGGGGTGAATTTCTCTTTCCGTTGCGCCGGTATTCACGTGCCGGACAGATCAGTAGAGGGCGGCGACGTCCTCGGCGAAGGCGGCCTCGATCACCGCGCGGCGCAGCTTCATCGACGGGGTCAGGTGCCCGTCGGCGACGGTGAAGTCCACCGGGAGCAGGCGGAACTTGCGGATCGACTCGGCGCGGGACACCAGCCCGTTGGCGTCGTCCACGGCGACCTGGACCTCGGCCAGCAGCCGGGGGTCGTCGCGCCAGGCGGGGTCGCCCAGGTCGAGGCCGTGGTCGGCGGCCCACTGCCGCAGCGCGGGCTCGTCCAGGGTGATCAGCGCCGTGACGTAGGACCGGTTGTCGCCGATGACCATGCAGTTGCTCACCAGCGGGTGCAGCCGCACCCGGTCTTCGAGCGGGGTGGGGGCCACGTTCTTGCCGCCGCTGGTGACCAGCAGCTCCTTGCGCCGCCCGGTGATGTAGAGGAAGCCGTCCTCGTCGATGGCGCCCAGGTCACCGGTCCGCAGCCACGGGCCGTCCGAGCTGGGGTTGGGCCAGTAGCCGGGCGAGACGTTGGGGCCGCGGACCAGCAGCTCGCCGTCCTCGGCGATGGCGATCGTGGTGCCCGGGATGGGCCTGCCGACGCTGCCCAGCCGGTTGGTCACCGTCTCGTTCACCGTCACCGCTGTCGCGGCCTCGGTAAGCCCGTAGCAGTTCAGAATCCGCACGCCCACACCCGCGTAGAAGCCCGCGGTGCTGTCGTCCAGCGACGCGCCGCCGGAGATCACGTAGCGGAACCGGCCGCCGAAGGAGTCGCGCACCCGCTGGAACACCGTGGCGTCCAGCGCCGCGTGCGCCTCGCTCAGCGCGGGCTCGACCGGCACGCCCCTGGCCACCGCCAGGCCCAGCTCGATCGCGGTCTCCTCGGCGGCCGGGTCGACCAGCGCGCGGGCCCGCTTGCGGATCTTCTCCAGCGCGTAGGGCACCAGGGCCAGGAACGTCGGCCGGAACACCGGCAGCTCGGGCAGCATCTCCGGCACCCCCGCCACCAGCCCGGTGCGGGTGCCCGCGACCAGGCACGACAGCAGGATCGTGCGGCCGAACACGTGCGAGAGCGGCAGGCACAGCATCGTCGCGGCCTGCTCGTCGCTCCCTTCGACCGCCGTGCGGAACAGCCAGTCGGTCTGCTCGACGGTGTTCGCCGAGGACGCGTACATGTTGCGGTGGGTGAGCATGCAGCCCTTGGGCAGGCCCGTGGTCCCACTGGTGTACACGATCGTGGCGAGGTCGTCGGCCCGGACCGCGGCCACCCTGGCGTCGAGGTCGGCGTGCGCCGCCTGCGCCCGCATGCCCTCGACCTCGGCGAACAGCCACACCCGGGTGGCGCCCGCGGCGATCAGCCGGTCGGCGAACTCGGCGGTCTCGGCGAAGCACACCCGGGCGCCGCTGTCGTCGAGGACGTGCTGGATCTGGGCGTCGGACGCGGTCGGGTAGATCGGCACGGTCACCGCGCCGATCGCCAGCGCGGCGAAATCGGCCACCGCCCACTCGTAGGCGGTACGGCCGAACACCGCGACCCGGTCACCGGCCGCGACCCCATGGCCGAGCAGCACGCTCGCCACCGCCCGCACGTGCTCGGTGAATTCGGGGTAACCGATGTCCTGCCATTCCGCGCCGATTTTCCGGCTCAGCGCGGGCGCGCCAGCGTACTTCTCGGAGCCCGCGACGAGGACGGAGAAGAGACCGGAGTCACTCGCCAGTTCGACCCCGCTGCCGGAGAACGATGTGCTTAACAGGGAAAGGTCGGAATTAGAGGTCCCGGAAAAAGTCGGTATATTCACGTTAATTGATTCTCGGGATGCCCCGACCACGGGGCAACACACGAGAGACGATCGGCCGGTTGGAATATCCTATCGCGCCGGACGCGCGTCGGCGCGGCCGAAGGACGGATTCTGGAACGGCCCCACCGCCTCCAGGCAGTTGAGGAACGCCTCCGCCAGCGGGTTGGTGCTCGACCCCCGCCACACCGCGTAGAGGTCGACGGTGGGCACCGGGTCGTACAGCTGCACCGCCACCGGCCGCACCCCGCCCGCCACCGAGCCGACCAGCATCCCGCGCGAAGCGGACGCGAAGCCGATCAGCGGCTTGATGGACACCAGGATCGAGGTGGCGCCCGGGTCGTCCAGCTTGTGCACGACGTTGAGCATGATGCCGGTCCGCTCGACGGCAGAGAGGATCGCGTCGTACATCGCCGGGCACGTCTCCCGGTCGAACAGGATGCACGGCTGCCGGGCAAGCTCCGCGAACGGCACCCCCGGGCGGTTGGCCCACTTGTGCCCCTGGCCGACCACCGCCACCATCGGCAGCTGCAACAGCCGCCGGTAGTGGAAGTCCGAGGTCATCGGCCGCCCGTAGACCAGCGCCACGTCCAGCGCGCCGTCGGCTAACGCGGCGAGCTGCGGACCCGTGCGCTTCTCTTCCAGCGCGACCGTCACATCGGGATACTCCGCGTGCATCCGCGCCAGCGTCGCGGGCAGAATGTGCTGCCCAGCCGGGAAATTGTAGCCCACGGTGATCGTCCCGGTGCGCCCGGCCGCCGCCTCCCGCGCGGTGTGCGCGGCCTTGTCCATCTGCGCGACGATCGCCCGCGCCTCGATCTCGAAGGCGCGACCGGCCGAGGTCAGCCGGACCTCGTGGGACGTGCGCGCCACCAGCTCCACACCCAGCGTCCGCTCCAACCGCTGAAGCTGCTGGCTCAGCGATGGCTGGGTCAGGTGCAGCCGGGCGGCGGCACGTCCGAAATGCAGTTCGTCGGCGATGGCGAGAAACGAGACGAGATGTCTGAACTCCACCGAGACCTCCCCCGCGTGTCCCCAGCAAGGGTAGCGGCGCGGGGTAACTCCCGGTGAATCCCGCCTGCAAACCGCGCGGCGAAGGAGTGACGTTCCCCAACGGCCCAGATGGACCGTGTGCGCGTGCTCACCGGGGCACAAGACCAAGTCGCACCAAGGACAACAACGCCTCGGCGCGCTCCCCGCCGGGGTCGACCACCGCGATCCCGGTCGCCAGCGCCATCAGATCCGCCACGTCCACGTCGTCCCGAGCCGCGCCGTGGCGCCGCGCCCTGGCCAGCAAGGCGGCCGCGGTGGCGTTCATCGCGCGGTGCCACTGCTCGAACAGAGCGGAGCGCTCCCCCTCGACGGCCAGCGCCAGTTCACGCTTGGCGGCCACGTGGGACACGAACAGCCGCAGCCACTCCGCCAGCGCCGCGCCAGGCGAGTCGGCGGTGAGCAACGCCTCCCCACGGCCACAGAGGTCGGCGACCTCGTCGGCGTACACCGCGACGATCAGGTCACGCCGGGTCGGAAAATGCCGGTACAGGGTGGCGTTGCCGATCCCCGCCCGCCGCGCCACCTCGTCCAGCGCCGCGTCGATCCCCTGCTCATCGAACACATCCCGGGCCGCGGCCAGCAGCCGCTCTCGGTTCCTCCGCGCGTCCGCCCGCACCGCACTCCCTTGCCAACCGGGGACAACCCCACTTAGAGTACCTAAACGGGGAACTCCCCGGTTAGGAGGAGAGCATGCTCAGCGCGGCGGAAGTCCACCGGCGAATAGTCGAGATGTACCCGGAAGCCCTGGCCACCGGCGACCTGGCCCCAGCCCTCGCCCTGATCGATCCCGACGTCATCGACCACCGCGGCGGCTCCGACGGCGACCACCACGGGATCGACGCCTGGCGCCGCAAGTGGGAAACCGCGATGGCGGCCGACAGCAGCTTCCACGACACCTCGGTCACCATCGAACAGAACGTCACCGCGGGCGACATCTCCGTCAACCGCTACACCAGCCGCGGCACCCACGCGGCCACCGGCAAGCACTACGCGGTGCACGGCATCGACATGGTCCGCGTCCACAACGGCAAGATCGTCGAACACTGGGCGCTCCAAGACACCGACGCCATCCGGCATCAACTGGGTCTGAGCGGCTAGGCTGTCCACCCTTGCCCGCGCGGCGCCTGAAGCCGACGTCTAGATGCCCGCGCTCGTGTAGGTGTCAGCCGGTGAACGCCGCCGCCGGGGCCAGGGGGATCTCGATCAGGGATGGAACGGTCGGGCCGTGGTGGATGCCGTAGAGGCCGCCTAGCTGGTTCAGCAAAGGTTTCGGTAGTGACAGCAAGCGCGGGGTGTCTGTTGTGGACAGTGTGATCCGCAGGCGGTGTCCTGGGGCCAGCCTGGCGAAGGTGGGGGCGATCTCGATGTCGTGGCGCACCAGAGCGCCCACCGGGACCGGTGTGGCCGCTTCCCGGGTGAAGGGGTGGAACGGCAGGAGGTAGTTGCCGTCCGGGGCGAGCCAGCTGCGGGCGGGGTCGACGGCGCGGTGTCTGCCCGTGAGGGAGCCGGAGGTCAAGGGGGTGGAGGCGCCGTTGGGGGCTATGTCGGAGACGGTGATGGCGAGTTGGGTGTCCGGGCGGGTGGAGGTGGCGTGGACGGTGGCCGCGATCGGGCCCGCGAGCACGGTCGGCTCGGTGAACGGCGCGGTGGTGTAGGTCGTGGCCAGCGGTGAGAGCTGGATGAGATTGTCGTTGTGGGCGCAGGGTTCCGGCAGTCCCAGCGTCCGCAGTGCCACGATGAGGCCGCCCGCTGTCGACTGGTCGAGGCCGCGGTTGCAGGGGACGCCGAGTGGCGAGTGGACGAGCAGGTCGGCGCGGTGGACGGGGGCGCGTTCCGGGGTGAGGCCACCGGCTTCGCGGAAGTGCAGGGGCGTGGGGTTGGCTTGGGGGAACGGGAAATGGGTGGCCCTCACCCAGCGGTCGCCGCCGATCTCGGCCAGTCGCAGTGGCGGGCCGGTGATTCCGGTGTCGACGCCCTTGAGCCAGTGGTCGAACCACCGCAGCCGCAGCGCGTTCAGGTCGATGCCGGTGCCTACGGTGACGTGGTGCCACTTCCCCATCAGCAAGCGGTAGCGCGGGTCGGCCGGGCGGTCGGGCCGCATGGGCTCGCCGGTTCGGCCGCCCGCCGCCAGGGATTGCAGGTCGCTGTAGAGGTGGAGTTGGCCGCGGGCGAAGACGTCGTCCCAGCCGCCGACCAGGTGGATCGGCACGCCGGTCCGAACGACGTCGGACAGGACAGTGCGGGGGCTGCGCGCCTGCCAGAACGGGCCGTCGTAAGCCAGGTCGCCGTCGGCGACGCCGTTGAGGATCATGGTGGCGTGCAAGGACAACAGGCCCGCGATTCGGTGGACCAACACCTGGGCCAGGTCCGGGTTGCCCGCGGTCGTGGCATTGACCAGGTGCATGAGCGCGGTGAGTCCCAAGTAGACGGCGTTGGAGCCGAGACCGAACGTGCCGCCCGGGAACACCATGTCGCGGAAGGGATCGAGGCTCGGCATAACCGGGAACAGCGCCCGCACCGGCGAATCCGGGCCGAGCGCGGCCATGGTGAAGAACTGGTTGATGGCCATATAGGACGACCCGGTCAGGCCGACCACACCGTTGGACATCGGCAGCGCGGCGGCCCACCGGACGAGTGCCGCGCCGTCGCGCGCCTCGCGTGGGCCGAGGAAGTCCCAGGTGCCCTGCGATCCGCCGGTGCCGCGCACGTCGGCGACGACGTTGACGTACCCGCGCCGCACCAGGTAGGCGTCGCCGCCGCCGATCAGGGTCAGGGCGCCCGCGTCCGGGTTGTTCAGGCCCGGCGCGGTCTCGGCCAGCGCGCCGTACGGGGTTTGGCTCAGCACCACCGGAAACCGCCCGGCGGCCGGGGCGCCGCTGTCGTCGGTCGGGTAGTACACGTCGGCCCGCAGGACGGTGCCGTCGGACATCGTCACCGGGACGTCGCCCTGCCTGCCCATCCCGTACCGCTGCGGCCCCGGCTCCCACGCCGCGCTCGCCCGCTGCCCGGAATCCACCAGGCAAACACCGGTCAATGCGACAACGGTGAGCAGCCGGGCGAGAAATAGGGGCACGCCGCTGTTTGTACCTCTGTTTCCTCGGGAAAAGCAAGAAAAGTCCCCCAAAGCGACGAAGCGAATCGCATTCGGCCGACCGCGCGCGGGTCTCGGCCGCGCGGACTCGTCCGACCAGGTCATATCCCCCGCGCACGCTACTCCCGAGTACGGCGGTCACCGCTTGACACCGAGTGCACAACTCTTTGACCGGGAGTCCACATCGACATTCATCGGAACCGCTCGCGACCTTCCGCATGGCTATCCACTATCGTCCGCACCGAGACGCCCGAGGGGGAAAACATGATCGAGACGGTGATCCGGACCGCGGACGTGCCCGCGGCGGACCGGTTCGAGTACTGGCGCGACAACCTGCGCCGGATGCACGCGCCGATGGACCTGGTCAGCGCGCACAGCGCGGATTTCCAAGCCAGCCAGCGCATTCTGCGGTTCGGCCACGTGTCGGTGCTGACCGCGGCCTACCAGCCGCTGGTTTTCCGGCGCACCTCCAAGCTCATCCGCCAGTCCGACCCGGAGATGTACCACCTGGCCCTGGTCACGCGCGGGCGCGGCGGCGCGGCCTGGGACGGCCACGAGGCCGAGTACCGCGAGCACGACCTGCACTGCAACAACTCGTCGCTGCCCTGCTCGGTCTGGGTGGACGAGGACCAGGACATGATCGAGAGCGTGGGCGTCAAGGTCCCCAAGGTGCTGCTGCCGCTGCCGAGGAACAAGGCGGACCGCATCGTCGGGCGGGTGATGTCGGGCCAGGACGGGATGGGCGCCCTGTTCGCGGGCTTCGTCACCCGGCTGGCCGCGGACGCGAGCACATACCACCCCGCGGACGGTCCACGCCTGGGCGCGGTCCTGATCGACCTGATGTCGGCGGTGTTCGCGCACATCCTCGACGCGAACGACCGACTGGCGCCGGAAAGCCACCAGCGTGTCCTGGTGCTGCGCATCCGCGCCTTCATCAGCCAGCACCTGCACGACCCGAAGCTCACCCCGGCCGCGATCGCCGCCGCCCACCACATCTCGACCAGCTACCTGCACCGCCTGTTCCAACTCGACGGCGTCCCGGTGATGGCCTGGATCCGCCAGCAGCGCCTCGAACACGCCCGCCGCGACCTACGGGACCCCGCCCTGCACGCGGTCCCGGTCAACCAGATCGCCGCCCGTTGGGGCTTCACCCACCACGCGGCCTTCACCCGCGCCTTCCGCGCCGCCTTCGGCACCTATCCGACCGCGGAGCGCACCGGGCCGCCGCCGGTCACGGACGCCTGAAGAACTCCACCTCGCCCAGCGCGATGTGCCTGCCCGCGCTCAACCCGACCGCGGCGCGCACGACCAGGCGAACGCGCACCACGTCGCTGACGCCGAGGTCGGTGCGCTGCGGGCCGGGCTGGTCGGCCAGCGTCACCGGGATCGTCCGGGTGGCGCCGTCCGCCGTGGTCAGCACCAGGTCCAGCGCGGCGGGCCGGGCCTGGGCGAAGAAGTCCTCTTCCTTGGTCGAGGCCCCCGCGTGCACGACGACGGTCAGCAGCCGGAACGGACCGGCGAACCCGAACTCGACGGCGTCCCCCACCGCCGGGGCGCCCCAGTACCGGTTGGACAGCCCGTCCGCGGCGGCCGCGGCCGGGTGACCGGCCACCTCGGCGGTCGCCGTCGCGCCGGTCGGGCCGATTGGCGCCGGGGTGGCCGTCCGGTCCCGAAGGTCCTCGACCAAGCCCTTGGCGTGCGGAAACAGCAGGAACCCGGCGACCACCAGGACCGCGATCACGATCAGCGCCACCAGCCGCCGCAGCCACCGCGAGCCGTCGCCCCGCCAGCGCCACCGCCGCCGCGACGGCCCGCCCGCGGCGCCGCCGTCCGGATTGAGCGGGGCCGCGCACCGGCGACAGAACCGCCTGCCCGGCGGATTCGCCGCGCCGCACATCGGACACGGCGGCCCCACGACGGCGGCCTCGGCCGACGGACTCGGCAGCGGCCGCCGCGCCGCGGGCAGCCCCGGCTGCACCGGCCCGATCCGGCTGTCCACTGCGGCAGAATCCGCGGGCCCGGGTTCCCGCTCCGCGCTCGCGACAGCGTCCGACGCGGGCGTTTCCGGCTCCGCGTCACCGTCCCGCTGCCCCACCGCACGGGCGGCGCCCTGCCCGCTCGCCCCTTCGCCGGCCGGGTCCGGCCCGTCCCGGTCGCCGGTTTCCGCGCTGTTTTCCGGCGCGCTCGCCGCCGATCGAGTCCCGGCCGCCTCGCTCACGCCTGGGTCAGGGGGCGGGTCCTTAAGCCAGCCGAGATAGGTGCCGCAGTTGCCGCAGAAGTCGTCGGTGGCGTGCACGGGGGCGCCGCATTGGGGACAGGACAACGACATCAGGTTCCCTCCGGCGCCTCGGACAGCACCTCGACCGCGCAGGCCACGTGCACCGGGCACGCCGCGGCCACCACCGCCGACACCCGGGCCCGGTCGATCGCTCCGGACCGGCCCGGCCACACCCGCACGACGACCGTGTCCACCGCCGCGCCGGGCAGCGGCGTCCCCGGGGTCGGTGACCAAGCCGCCCCCGGGCCGTCGAGCACTTGCGCGCGCACGCCCAGGGACAGCTCAAGCCGTTCGACCAAGCCGCGGGCGGTGCCGCGCCAGCGGTGCAGTTCGACGGCGCGGCCGACCACCACCCGCCGCAGCGGCTCCGGCCAGGCGGGGTCCAGCCGGGTGGCGACCCAGGACGCCAGCCAGGACAGGAAGTCGTCCGGCGCCAGGCGCGGGTCGAGATAGCCCGGCAGGTTGTCCATTGTGGACACGATCGCGGACAGCACGGCGTCGAGGCCGCCGGTGAACCGCTGGGTGAACTCGTCCCCGGCGTACATGGCTGGGAGCAGGCCGCCGAGCGGGTGCCTGCTGGGTAGCTCCGGCAGCGCCGCCCGGCTCACGACGGCCCCGCCGCGAGCGTGACCACGACCTGGTGCTGGTGGGAGAACACGAGCGAGTTGGCGGCCACCTCGACGCGTTCGACCAGGGCGCCGCGTTCGCCGGTCAGCGGGTTGGCGGGGAACAGCCGGACCTCTTCCACCAGTCCCACTCCCGGAACCTGTTGCAGCACGGCGAAAACCTCGCCGAACTGCACCGGTCGGCCGAACTGCCAACCGGTTCCGTCCTGGCCGCCGCGCAGTGGGTTGAGGTACCGGTACAGCGCGTCGAGCGCGGCCTCGCGCACCTCGTTGACCGCCGTGGTGGCCACAAGCCGCGTGACGACCGTGACACCCTGGTAGTCCGGGGGCTCCACCACCAGGCGGGTGCCCAGCAGCCGCCGCTCGTCCAGCCGCCGGGCGATCGAGGCGAGCATCTCAGCCGCGGGCACCAACTGCTCGAACCGCAGCCGGTCCCCGCGATCGGCCACGACCTCCGGCACGACCAGCACCCGCGCCGCGCCCGGCTCGCCGTCCACCGGCAGGCACCGCACCCGAGCCGCGGATGGCGCGGCCAGCCGGGCGATCTGCTCGTAGTCCTCGGCCGTCACCGCCCGCTCCTGCAACCGCAACTGGTTGGGAGCGCGCAGTTTCGCTTCTTCGACGGTCTCCCCGTCCACCCCGCCGACCGCGGCCTCCCGGTTCTCGACCGCGGCGACATACGGAACCGAGCTGCGCAGCACCGAGATCGCGCCGCGCGCGACGTTGCCCGCGCGCCCGCCGCCGGTGCGGTAGCGCGGGACCTGGACGACAGCGCCTTTGGCGGGCACCGCCCCGTACCGGCGCAGCGTCCCGTCCGCCTCGCGCACGGCGGGCGGGAACAGCACCTCGCCGCTGGTCGCGTCCAGCACGACGTGCCGGTCATCGGGGCCGGACGCGCCGAAGTGCTCCACCACCGTCCAGTCCACCCAGCCATCCACAGTGGACACACGGACGACGATCGGCGCGCCGTCGAGCAGAACCGGGGTCCTGGCCAGGGCGAACCGCTGCCCCGGCACGCCAGCGGACTCGCCCAGCGGCACGTCGGTCACGGTCTCGGCGTGCTCGACGGTCGTGGTGGCGCCGATGGTGAACGCCTCGGCGACCCGCACGGTCGGCGACTCGCTGTAGAACGGCTGTCCCGGCTCCGGTTCGGTCACCCGGCACCGCAGCCAGCCCGCGCGGTTGCCCGCGACGACGGACGTGGTGTGCCCCGGGGGAACGTGCAGCACCACCTCGCCCGGCCGGTTGAGTCCGCCGGTGCTGTCCTCGTCGGCGGCGCACCGCACCCAGCCCTGCCCGTCCCACGCCTCCCACACCAGCGGCGGCTGCCGGGGGTCGACGCCTATGCCCTCGACCCGGCTGTCCAGCCGCAGCACCACCACACAGCGCGGCACCGCGGCGGACAGCCCGAACAGCGTCACATCGCCCGCGACCGGCGCGGGCTGGAAGCAGGGCACGTCCTTGCCCGCGTCCAAATCCTTGGTGCGGTCGGCGTGCTCGCCGCTCGCCGAGCGGGTCACCAGCCGTTCCAGCGCGCAGGGCGGCACCGGAAGCTCGTCCACGGTGGCGAACACCACCGCCTCGGCGTTGTCCGTCCGCGCGGTCGCCACCTCGGTCCCCCTCGGCAGGACCACGGTTTCCGCCTGGGGCGCGGAAAGCCAGAAGGTGACCTCCGCCTTGGCCGCGGCTGGCGGGAACAGCCGCACGCCCAGCAGGTCGAGGAAGGCGATGTAGTTCTTGTCCGGCACGCGGTTGAGTCGGTAGACGAGCTGGTCGACCATGTGCGCGAACGTCTCGATCAGGGTGACGCCGGGGTCGGAGACGTTGTGGTCCGTCCACTCCGGACAGCGCTGCTGCACGTACCGCTTGGCCTCGTCCACCAGCTGCTGGAATCGGCGGTCGTCCAGGTTGGGCGCGGGGAGCACCATCAGTCGCTCCCGTCGGAGGGAATGGTGTAGAAGGGGAAGACGAGGTTGCGCTGGTCGTTGGTGGACCGCACCGTGTAGCGCACATCGATGTAGAGGGTCCCGATGTCGACGGCGTCGAACGCGACCAGCACGTCGGTGGTCTCGATGCGCGGCTCCCATCGGTCGAGCGCGGCGCGGACCTCATAGGCGATCCGGCCAGCGGTGGCGCCATCGGCCGATGCGAACACGTGCTCGTGGATGCCGCAGCCGAACTCCGGGCGCATCGGCCGCTCGCCGGGCGCGGTGCCCAGCACCAGCCGGATCGCCTCCTCGATCTCCTGTTCCCGTTCCACCATCCCGATTCCGCCGGTCGGGCCGACGCGCAGCGGGAACGCCCAGCCCCGTCCAATGAACCGCTCGCTCACAGCGCCCCTCCTATTTGGACGGTCAGCTCTCCCAAAAGGATGGTCGCCTGGCAGGTGGTGCTGTCGCCCGCCCGGGCCGCGGGCAGCCCGCCGATCAGCACCAGCCCGGTCGCCGAGGGTCTGGGCATGATCACATTCGTCGGGCCGAGCGCGGCGTGTGGCGGCACGACGCAGATGTGCGTGCTGCCCACGACGGCGGCGGGTTTGCCGCCGATCAGCACGGTCGACACCGCGGCCGCCGCCGACGCCGGAGGCGGGCCGATGGCGCCCCCGTGCGAGGTCTTGTCTCCCAGTCGAGCCGCGGCGGGCATGTCCCACTCCTTCAGGTGCCTGGTGGTTCAGTTGATCCGGACGATCCGGCCCTTGAGTACGGCCTGCGCCCCGCCGTCGACCGACACCGACGCGGTGCCCTCGACCGACACCGACCGCCCCTTGAGGGTCAGGTCGCCGCGCTTGGCGTCGAGGGTGATGCCGCGGTCGGTGAGCGTGATGGCGCTGAGGACCCGGCTGCCGCCCCTGGCCCGCACGGTGACCTCGATCGTCCCAGTCGTCTCATCGATGTGAATCGCCAACCGCTTGTCGCCGCTGGCGATCCGCACGCCCGAGGCCGTGGTCCCGTCCAGCAGCTCGATCCGGTTTCCCTTGCGCGACACCAGCGACCGGCGGTTGACCCGGCCGCTTCTGCGGTCCACCAACGGAACGTCGTGCGGCGAGGGGCTGTCGATCCCGTTGTAGAGCCCGCCGAGGACATAGGGCCGGTCCAGGCTGCCCTGCTCGAACCCGACCAGCACCTCGTCGTTGACGTCCGGGCTGAACACCCCGCCGCCGCCGTGCCCGCCCAGCTGCACGGTGCGCACCCAGTCGGTCACGTAGTTGTCGTCCAGCCACGGGAACCGCAGCTTCACCCAGCCGCGCTCGGATTTGCCCACTTCCTTGATGTCGGTGACGATCCCGATCGCGAGACCGGGCATCTTCGGGCTGCGGGCGGGCGCGTTGCCGCCGGTCACCAGACCCGCCAGCGACCGGTCGGGCGAGGCGCTGACCATGACCGTGGTCCGGTAGCCGCCACCCGGTTCGAGCACGTGCCGCACCGCGCTTGCCGTGTATTTCCCCGAAAAAGCCGGACCGGCGTTGCCCAGCGCCACCGGAACACCCGCGCGCAACAGCGGATTTCCCTCCACGACGGCCTCGATCTCGCCGAACCCGGCGCTCACGGCCGAGGCCAGCGACCGAGCCGCCGCCGCCGTCTCGGCCTGGGTGCCGTACGGGGCGTCGGCGACGAGCATCCTGGCGCGGGTCCCGAACACCGCGCCCACCTTGGCCGCGGGCAACCCGGGCGCGACCGTCGTGCTGGTGACGGCGGGTTCCACGGCCACCAACGCCTTCTTCGTCGCCACGTCCCACCCGCGCACCTCGACCGCGCCCACCTGGTCGGCGCTGGTCAGCGACGCGCGCAGGGACATCAGGTTGCGCCCGTACTCCAGCACGAACGGGTCGCGCAGCGACGGGGTGCTCGGCGCCGGGGCGCTCGCGGCGGGCTCCGGCTTGCTGAACTCGATCCGGCCTTTCCCGTCCACGCGCACGATCGCGCCGTGCTCCTGGGCGAGGCTCTGCAGGAACTCCCAGTCCGAAACGCCCGCCTGGGTCAGCTGCGTGTAGGTGACCGTCCCAGCCTGGACTCGGCCGACGGACAGGCCCGCGCCCCTGGCCACCTTGCGCACGATGTCCGCGGCGGTCATGTTGCGGAACGCTTCGACCTTGCGGCCGCGGAAAAGCCGGTGCGCCTTGGTGAATCCGCGCACCACGGTGAACGAGCCGGTCGGGTCCGCGTCCAGTTCCAACGCGGTCACCTCGCCCTCGAACAGCACCTCCTGCGCCTTTCCGGAAGCGGTGGTGACCGAGATCCGCAGCACCGTGCCGATCGTGACACCGGTCGCGGTCAGAAACTCGTGGTCGGGGTCGCGGAACGTGAGGACGGCGGTGTCGGGCAGACCCACGTTCTCGTCCACGACACAGCTCACCAGCTGCGTGAGCCACGGCTTCGGCAGCGCGCCGGGCGCCTCGATCAGCGGATACGCCGAGTACGAACGGGCTGAAAGCGCGGCGGCGGTCACCAGGCGCCTTCCTCGTCGGCGGCGGGAACCAGCAGCTCCGCGCCCGGGACCAGCACCAGCGGGTCATCGATGCCGTTGGCTTCGGCGATGAGCCGCCACGCGGTCGCGTCGCCGTACTCGCGCCACGCGAGCTGCGGCAAGCTGTCCCCGGCGACGACCCGGTGCGTGCGGCGCGCGACCCGCGACCCGGACGTCGGATTCTGCCCCGGCGCGTCCGCGCTGGCCTCCTCGATCGCCAGGGAACAGGTGGCGCGCAAGGGTTTCCCATCGACGTCGAACAGCGAGTAGTTGACCGAGAAGCTGGACAGCACCCCGTCGAACGAGGTCGTCTTCGACGTCCCCCACTCGAAGCGGATCCACGGGCTCGCGGGCTTCTTGTTCGCCAGGCTGCGCGGTGTCGGCACACACGCCAGCATGAGCTGCTCCACTTTGCGCTCAACGGAATTGTCGTGCGTCGCCGTCGCGTCCAGGAACACCTCCAGCGACAACGACCGCGGGCCGCTGCCGACGAACTCGGGAAGCGCCGACTGGCTGGCCATCCGCGACGGCTTGCGCCGCCACTCGGTGCTTTTGGTCAACGCCAACGTGTTGGGGTTGAACTGGAACGGGACACGGGCGATCTGCGCGCCCGGCTTCGCGCCGACCTTCGCGGGCGGCTCCATGATCGTGAGCTGGGCGCGGGCCAGACCGGCCCCCGACGTCATCGCCACCGTGCTCCCCTTTCTCAGGACGCCCGCAGACCCTCATGAGCGAACTCCAACGTCTCCACCGCCGCGGCCGAGTCGGCCGGGTCGAACGAGGGCCCCTGCCACCGCACCGGGACGATGCCCAGCACCTGCCACCGGGTGATCGGCGTGAGATCGGGGGTGAGCGCGACGATCTCGCCGTTCTTGCGCTCCACCCGCTCGATCACCTCGGTCATCCACCGCACGACCTTCGCCGACGCCGCGGTCACCGGCCGGGTCATGGTGATGTTCGACCACGTGATCCGCGACGGAAGCTGCCAGGCGAACCCGTTGTTCCCCCCTTCGGCGAACTGCTCGACCTCCATCTGCGCGCCCATCCCCGAACAGGTGTGGAACGCCCCGAGGTCATTGCCCGCGATGGACAACTGGAAGAACACGGTGCTGGCGAAAACGGTGTCGGTCACGACTCGCTCCTCTGCTCACCGACGACGGTCATGCGGACGTCCCGCGCGTTCCCTGCCCTGGCGCAGTTCCGCGCGCAACAGCCTGCCGACCGGTTCCAACAAACTCCGAGCCAACTCATCGAGATCAAGCTCGTCGCGCGGCTGTTTCGCGTCGGTCTTGCGCTCCTTCACGCTCGGGACGACTTCCACCGGGACGGTCGGCGACGGCCGAGGCGGCGCAGTGGGAACGGACCGCGGTTGGATCACCGGCGCGGTCGCGGGAAGCGGCTGCGACACCGGGGGCGCGGGAGCCGCGGCGGTCGCGCGTTGCACGGCGGGCGCGCGGTGAGCGGGAAGATTGGTCTGGGAGGGAGACCACCGGGGGCGGACGGGTGCGGGCGCGGTGTCTGGTGTCGACGGTGATGTCAGCCTGGGGGTGAGGGGGCGGTTGGGCAGGAGCGGCAGCGCCCGGCGGAACACGCCTTCGGAGGCGGCTAGGGCGGTGGCTGGACTTCCAGGGTGGGCCGTGGTCGGGCTTCCGGCGAAGGGAAGCGTTGGCGCGGCACCGGGGAGGCTGGGGGGCGAACTCGGGGAGGTGGGGGGCGCGTCTGCCGGACGCGCGGACACCGTGGTCGCGGGCGCGGCGATCAGGGGCGTAGGGGACTGCCGTCCGCTCGCGGTGGCCGCAGGCGGTGCGGGTGTGGCAGCTCGAAACACAGGGAGTGGACCGGCGCTGGCCGGATTCGCCGAAGAACCCACCAGGGGCGGAACTGTCGTCGGGCCGACAGGAGTGGTGGGCCGGGACACAGGAAACGGGCCTGCGCCAGCCGGGCTTGCCGGCGAACCCGTGGAGGACGAGGCCGAAGGCAAGCTGGCGGCGCGAGACACCGGAAACAGGCCCACGCCGGCCGGACTCACCGACGAACCCTCGGAGGACGAGACCGAAGACGGGCTGACAGCCCGAGACACAGGAAGCAAGCCCGCACCAGCCGGACTCACCGACGAACCCTCGGAGGACGAGACCGAAGGCGGGCTGGCGGCCCGAGACACAGGAAGCAGGTCCGCGCCTGCCGGGCTTGCCGACGAACCCGCCGTTGACGAGCTGGCAGGAGTGGTGGTCTGGGACGCAGAAGGCGTGCCCGCAGTCATGAACGGGATCGCGGCCGCAGCGGCGGTTCGGGAGGCAGAAGACGGGACTGTGGAGCTGGTGGTTACGCCGGACGGGAACGCGGCGGTAGGTCGGCTTGCGGTACTCGGAACCTTGGCGGACCTCGCGACGATCGGGGGCACGGTAGTCGGGGCGGAGGAAGGCGAACCCGTGGCGGTCGGGGCGGCGGAGGGCACGTCATCGGCGGTCGATGCCGTCGACCTTGCGACGGTCAGGGGCGCGCTTGTTGGAATCGGGGCGGATGGGGCGAGGGGTGACGTCGCGGTGGCTGGGCTCGCGGTGATCAGGGGCGCGGTGGTCGGGGTGGCGGTCTGTGCGGTTGCCGCGCTTGACCTGGTCGGGGGCTCGGTGGAGGTGGCGGTCTGGCTTGGGCTGCTTCCCCGGCGCTGGATGTTGGGGAGTCCATCCGATTGGCCCTCGAACCCGGTGGGCGGCACCAGCGCATCCCGCGTGGGCTGGGCGCCGGGCCGAAGCTGCCCGGACACGGGCGGGCTGGGAGTGGGCGCGGGGGCTGGGTGATCGCGGGTCACGGGGGCGCGCCGAACGTCCCCGGCAGGTGACACGAGCGGGCTTGGCTGGGGCATCGGGAGAAGGCCGTCGAGGCGCGGTGTGGGAGTCGGGCTGTCGCCAGAGCGGTTCGGTTTCGGTGCGGTCGACCGCTGGACAGGTGACCCACTCCCCTGCTGAGGCGGGACAGCAGTCGCCGGGATGGTGGCGATCGGTGCCCCGATGCCCGCCCGGGTGCGGGGAGCAGCGACCGGAGGGGCGGGCTGGTCGGGTTTCGGCTCCGGCGCCCGGCCCACGACGGGGAGCCGCCGAAGCGGTTGGGCGACGCGGCGGGCGACGGTCACGGCTGGTCCGATGCGGCGCAGGGGCACGGGTTCCGGTCGATCGCCCACAGCCGGGGCGCCGGGAGCGGGCTCGGCGCTCCTGCGGAGCACCGGAGCGGGCATCCGCCCGTATGTCGAGGACGCCGGGCCCCGCTCGGGATCACCAGATCCGCGCGAGGACAGCGAAGCTTGCGCGGGCCCAGCAGTCCCCTCCGGGAGCGCGGGAGTTCCCGCGCGTTGGGGGAAAGCCGGGTCGGGCGCACGACGGTCCCGTCCTTGGCCACCCGGTCCGGACGCGGGACCGTCCGATCCCGGGGAGAAGGTCGGACCAAGTCCGCCACCGACCAGGCCAGACACTGGACGGCCCGCTGTCGAAGCAGCCGCACGACGCTGGAGCGTCTGGCCGACACCCGGGCCAGACACAGGACCGTCGACTCCCGGAGAGGGAGTCGAGGCAGCCGCACGCCCCTCCGACCCCTGACCACCAACCGAACCAGACCCGCCACGGTCCAGCCCCGGAGACAAAGCCGAAGCGGCCAAACGGCCCTCCGACCCCAGAGCACCAGCCGCACGGGACACACCACGGGCGAGTCCCGGTGACAAAGCCGGAGCAACCACACGCCCCTCCGACGTTTCACCACCAGCCGCACCAGACCCACCACGGTCCAGCCCCCGAGACAAAGCCGAAGCAGCCGCACGGCCCTCCGACCCCTGCCCACCAGCAGCACCAGACCCACTACGGTCCAGTCCCGGAGAGAAAAGCCGAGCAACCGCACGCCCCTTCGGGGCTTGACCACCAGCCGGACTGGGCGCACGACGGCGCGGGCTCGGGGGAGCCACCTCGGCGGGACGGGCCAGTCCGTGGATGACGCCCGCGGGGGCCGTTGGGCTGACCGAGTGGCCCAGGTCCGTGCTGAAAGTGTGGTCCTGCCAGGCCGCGAGGCCCGCGCGGAAGCGGAGGCCGTCGCTGACGCCGATTTCGGAGCGTTGGATCACCCTCGGCATCGGGCCAGCCGCCTGCCAGCCACCGTCCCAAGAGGACTGTTCAGGGACCGAGGTGCGCTGCCGTCGGAATCTGCTCAACAGGCCCATGTGGTCACCTGCCCTCGTTCGCTCGTGTGATGATGCGGGAAATCTCCTGGACCCAGCGCCTGCGCTCGTGGTGCTCCAAGTCGAGGATCTCCCCGCGCGGCCAGTGGAAGTGGTAGGCCACGTACGCGACCTCTTCGTGCAGCCGTTCGGCCGCGTACGTCACGATTCCCCCAGGCGGCCCCCGGCGAGGTCGACCTCGAACGCGCTCCCGCAGGACGGGCAGGACACCCCGGCGCGGGTGTGTCCCTCGCTGTTGACGCGGCGGTAGAAGTCTTGCAGGAACGCGATGTCGGTGGCGTACATCAGCTCGACCACCCCGGCGTGCACGTCGGCGACCGTGCCGAGCTGGGTGATGACCTGGCTCAGCAGCACCACGCTCAGGTAGGCCGGATTCTCCTTGACGCGCAGGTCAATCTGCGGCCGCAGTTCGTCCCGGGCCGTGGCCAGGCGCATGCGGCCGTGCTTGTGCACGACGCCTTCCTGGTCCACATAGCCGCGCGGCAGCTCGAACTCGAACTCGGTGCGCGCGTGGGTGGGCGGCTGCTCCGCCGGGCGCGGGGCGGCGTCCACCAATTCGTCCAGGGTGACGGTGCGGCGCCTCATTCGACGACGATCTGCTCGAAGGTGATGGTCACCTTCTCCGTCGCGGCGCTGGACTCACCGGCCTTGAGCGAGGGGCCTTCCCACTTGCTGGCCCAGCCGTTCATCAGTTGCAGCCTGCGCACGGTCGTGCCCTCGGAGTCCTTGATCTCGACGGTGAGGTTCTGCCGCGCCGCGCTCACCGCGCCCTTGTTCAGGGTCTCCTTGATCCACTTGGTGAACTCGCCGCTCTGGTCGAGGCCCCGGGTGATGGTGACCTCGCCGCCTTTCTGCGCGCCAGGTTGCTTGCGCACCAACGGTTTCCCTTGCGAGGTCACCTGGAAGACCTCGACCACGTCCTCTTCCACGGTCAACCCGCTGATCTCCTGGATCGACTCGACGGAGTAGCCGCCGAGCTGCACGCCGAACACGTGCGTGGAGAGAGCGTCACCTTCTGCCATGGCTGCTTCCGCCTTCCCGGGTCATGTCGCTCATTCGCTGACGAGGCTGGTGCTGTCGGAGTACTGGGAGAGCCGGAACACGACGAACTCGGCAGGTTTGACCGGCGCGACGCCGATCTCGCACATCACCTGGCCGAGGTCGATGGACTCCTGCGGGTTGGTGTCGCGGTCGCACTTGACGTAGAACGCCTCTTCCGCTGTGCGACCGAACAGCGCGCCCTGCCGCCACTGCTCGGTGAGGAACGCGGTGATATTGCGCCGAATGCTGGCCCACAGGCGGTCGTCGTTGGGCTCGAAGACAACCCACTGCGTGCCCAGGAGAATGGACTCCTCCAGGTAGTTGAACAACCTGCGCACGTTGAGGTAGCGCCACGCCGGGTCGGAGGACAGCGTTCGGGCGCCCCAGATCCGGATGCCGCGCCCGGGGAACGCGCGCACACAGTTCACCCCGACCGGGTTGAGCAGGTCCTGCTCTCCCTTGCTCAGTCCCGTTTCCAGGTCGATCGCGCCCCGGATCACCTCGTTCGCGGGCGCCTTATGGACGCCGCGCTCGGCGTCGCTGCGCGCCCACACCCCGGCGACGTGCCCCGACGGCGGCACCAGGGTGTTGCGGCCGGTGGCCGGGTCGAACACCTTGATCCACGGGTAATACAGCGCCGCGTAGCGCGAGTCGTAGCCCGCCTCGTCCATGCGCCACGCGCGCACCTTCTGCGCGGACAGCCCAGGCGGGGTGTCGAGCACCGCGACGCGGTCGGCCATCTGCTCGCAGTGCGAGATCATCGCGAGCTGCACGGCCTTGACGCCTTCAAGGCCGATCAGGCCGCGCTGGTAGGCGCTCATCAAATCGGGCACGGCGAGCATGGTGATCTCGTCGACGGCTTCGAGTCCGCCGAACCCGGTCCGCGCCTCGATGTCGCCGACGTACTCCTGGGCGTCGAGCTTCGCGGGCGCGCCACTGGGACCGGCGGGCAGGGTGACGGACTGCTTGTCCGGCCGGGCCAGCGCCGTCCCGGACTGCTCACTGACCTCGATCAGCTTGGACCGCTCGGCGACCTGCGTGACGACGTAGTTCTTGAGGTTCTTCTTGGTGGAGACGTCGAAAGTCTCCACGACCTTGCCGTCCTGGCGCACCAGCAGCCTGAACCGGTCCTCCGGCGGGTTTTCCCCCTCCGCGTCAGCGATCTCCACGGCGATTTCCCCTGCCGCAGACGGTTTCGCCGAAATCCGCAGACCGCCGAGCGTCGCTGGGACCGCGGCCTGCTCGACTTCCTGCGTGGCGCTGCCAACGCGGACGATGTAGGCCGAGCCGCCGCCGTTGGCGAAGTAGCCGTAGACCGCGTGCGGAAGGTAGGCGTCTTCGTTGAAACCGCCGAAATGCTGGGTGAACTGGTTCCAGTTCGTCACCAAGGTCGGCTCATGGAAAGGCCCCTGCTCGGCGAACCCGACGAAGGCAGCTACCGCGGTGCCGACCCCTTCGATTGGGCGGGCTCCGGACTGAACCTCCTCCACGTACACGCCTGGGGAGAGGTACGACGGCATGTTCGCTCCTTCGTTCATTCGCTCTGGCTTGGTTCAGCGTGTCCTTGCGTGGGGTGGGGCGACAGGGCTGGTGGGGCTCTGGTGGGGGCAGGGTGGCTGCCTTCTCAGGCATGGCTGGCTCTCGTGGGTTCCGTGGGTGGCTGGTTCCGGGGGTTTGCTCGATGGAGTGGAGTGGTTTCTTCGGGGCCCCTACGAAGGAAGATCCCGTCGTGGGAAAGACGGGTGGGGAGCCTTCGGCCCCACGACCACGGCAAGTTTAGGGATCTTCCTTCACCCCCAAAGAAACCACTCCACCCCATCGAGCACTGGGCGAGCGCTGGTTCGGCCTGGCCAGGGGGCGGGTTCGCTGCTGCTCGTTCCGCACCATCGAGCACCTGGCAGGGTTCGTGCGGCTTCGTGGGGGCGTGGGTTCGCTGCTGCTCGTTCCGCACATTGAGCACCTGGCAGGGTTGGGTGCGGTTGGCAGGAGGGCTGGTTCCTGGTATTTCGCCTGCTTCTCGTTGCTTGGGAGTTAGGAACCGGGGGTGTCCAGCCAAGGGCCGAATTCGCTTTCCAGCACCAGCCTTCCGAGCTTGCGGTACTCCTGGCGGACGGCGGCTATCACGTCTGCCATCGTCACGGGGCTGTCGGCTTCCGCGGCCAGGTAGGCCGCGGTCACGGCGCATGCTCGGATGGAACCGCCTGCCAGCTCGAAGCGTTCTGCGCAGAACTCCAGGTCCAGGTCGGCGGCGCGGGGCAGTGCCTTGCCAAGGCAGCGGTCCCAGAGGGCGCGGCGGTGTGGTGCGTCGGGCATTGGGAAGTCGGCTATGACGTCAAGGCGGCGGGTGAACGCGGGGTCGACGTTGGCGCGCAAGTTTGTGGTGAGTATGGCGATGCCCTCGAAGGTTTCCATGCGTTGCAACAGGTACGCCGACTCGACGTTGGCGTAACGGTCACGGGCGTCCTTGACCTCGGAGCGTTTGCCGAAGATCGCGTCGGCCTCGTCGAACAGTAGGACGCCGTGCACGCCTGCGGCCTCGGTGAAGATCCGCTCCAGGTTCTTCTCCGTCTCGCCGATGTACTTGTCGACCACTGTGGACAGATCGACCACATAGAGGTCCATGCCCACCTCGGCGGCGATCACCTCAGCCGACATGGTCTTGCCGGTTCCGGACTCGCCCGCGAACAGGGCGACCACGCCGCGGCCCCGACCGCCGCCGGGGCGCATGCCCCACTGGCCCAGCACGCGGTCCCGGTGCCGCGCCCGCATCGCCAGTTCGCCTAGGTGCCGCCGGGTCTGCTCAGGCAGCACCAAATCGTCCCACCCGATCGTCGGGGTGACCCGCCGCGCCAGCCGGTCCAGTCCGGCCCCGTTGCGCGCCCGCACGCCCGCGCGGACGTCGGCCAGGGTGACCGGCCGCCCGGCCAGCGCTGCGAGCCGGGTCGCCATGCCCACCGCCCGGTCGATGTCTTCCGCGCCAAGCCGGTACGCGGTGAGTCGCGCGGCGAGCGCGTCGTCTCCCAAGGCTTCAGCCCACCGGGCCCGGCGTTGATCGACGGCCGCGGCGGGCACTGGGACGGACACCACCGGTCGCCGAGTCCACTGTGGATCCCAGTGCCGAATGCCGTGCAGAATCAACGGGACGGACAGCGCTGCGATCTCCCTGATCAGCTCTACCCGTTCGGGGACAAGGATGTCCACCGGTCCCACGACAAGCCCGGCACCGCGCAGCGTCGCCTCGCGGGCGGCGGAGGCCAACGGGGGCTTCTCGGCCAGCGCGGCCACGTCGAGCACCAGCGCGCCGAGGCCCGCCGCGGCCAACGCGGCCACCGCCAGTCCGCCCGCCTCACCGTCAGTGTCACGCAAGTGGACTGGTCCGGCGCTGAGCGCGGTGCCGAGCCGTTGCGCCAAGCCGCTTTCCGCGTCCCCAGCCGCCACAATCCTGGCCACGCCCGCCAAGGCCGGGTCTGGTTCGTCGTCGCCGAGTAGGTGCGCCACCACCCGGTCGGGCACCCGCAGCACCCGGGACAACCCGGGCAGCCCGAGCTCCTGGACTTCGATCAGGCCACCGGCCACCAGCGGCGCGGTCGCGGTGAAGCGAAACCGGCCCGTGCCCGCCGGAGGCAGCCCACACAGCTCCAACGCCAGTCCGATGGTCGCCCTGCGCCGGGTGACGTCGTCGTTGAGATAGCCGTAAAGGCGCTCGAACCGGGCGTCGACATCCGGCGCCAGCGCGACAAGCAGCAACTCCACCGCCACCGGGTCGAGGCGGAAGCGTCGGGCCAGGGTCAGCAGCCGGGGGCCGGGCGCGGGCACCATCTCGGCGAGCACATCGAGGTCCGGGTCTTCCTCGGGCGCGACCAGCATCGGCTCCCGGGGCGTGGAAAGCACGCGCTGCACGGCTTCCGGCGTCAGGTAGAGTCCGCGGAACGGGTCGTCTGGCGTGGGGTCGGTCGACCGCCGCGCCGCGACCGCACGCCGGACCCGTCGCTCCACCGCCCCAAGCCGCGCCCACAGGTACATCAGGTCGGGCGCCTGAACGGAGGCCACTGTGTCGGTCATCGGCTCGTCCCCCGCCGCCGCCGTCCCGGGGGCAGGGCCTTGGGCCGGGACACCGCGAAACCCTCGCCCTCGGCGCGGGTAGGGCCGTCGTAGCGGAGGCGGTGCGCGGGTTCGTGCCCGGAGCGCAGGACCACGCCTTCGGTGACCGGCGGCCCGGCCGGTGTCCGCGCCCCCGCCAGCGGCGCGGTGACCTTCACGTCGATGGCGGGCTTGAGTTCCCCGCCGAGCGCGGACCACACGTCGGTGACCGCGCGGCCCTCGGAAACCGGTCCCGCCGTCTCCAGAGAGACCGCCAAACCCAGCTCCGCCAAGGAACCAGTGAGCCAGCGGGGGGCCAGCGTGTCGGAGCGGGTGAGGGTCGCCAAGGCCTCGGACAGCAGGCGGTGCTCGTCCTGCGGCCGGTTTGTCCACGCCGTCACCAGGTAGGAAAGCTGGTACCAGCGCGGCGGCGGGCGCCACCCGACGACCATGCCGTCCGCGTCGTGCTCCTCGACCGTGCCGGTGCGCCGCAGGGCCAAGTCCTCGCGGATGTCGTAGAGGAACACGTTGACCGTGGGGCCGTTGCGGCGAGCCGTCCACTCCGTCGTCGGCGCGTCGAAGGCCAGTTCGCCACCGCCGCCGGGCACACCCGCCTCGGTGAGCAGTCTGCGGATGCCCTCGTCCACCTCGTGGATCACCAGCGCCTCCCCGTCATCTGCGCCGCACCCAGTCCGGCGGCCCGATAGTGCCGGGCACCACCAGGAACGGCGTGGTCACCGGCCCGAACCCGGGCCTGGCCGCGGTGATCACGCGTTGGCCGGGCTGGTCCTTGCCCAGGATCAGCAGTTGCGCGGCGAACCCGCCGTCCGGCCGGGGAATCGCGGGCGCCGCGGGCGCGGTGATGCCGGGCGACCAAGTGAGCCGCACCGGCGCGCCGGGCGGGAAGTCCAGTCCGCGCACGGAAGTCACGAACCCGGGCTCGCCGATCGGCGGCACGGCGACGATCCTGGGCAGCAGCACGCGAAACGGCGTGGTCGCGGTGTTGTCGGCCGGGTCAGCGTCGGTTCCGGTGGTCCGCAGCGTCGCGGACACGGTGGACTCCCCCGGCTGGGTCGGAGCCAGAATCACCTGCACCACTTGAGTTCCGCCGGAGGGCAGGTCCGCCAACGCGCAGCCCTCCGGCGCGCAGCCGGGCGGGACGGCCGCCACCGGCACCGACGCGGGCAGCCCGAAGTCCAGCCGCAGCCCGGTGGCCAGGCCGCCGGAGCCGTTGCGCACGGTGTAGGTCACCGTCGACCGACCGCCCACATAGGACGGATTCGGCTGCGCCTCGACGCTCACGCCAGGACCGGCCAACGGCGGTGGCGGGGGTGGCGATGGCGGCGGGAGTGGCGGCGGTGGCACGGGTTCCGGGTTGGCGACCGGGATCACCGTGCCCGCGGCGTTGTCCGACGGCAGCGGGTCAAGCACCGGCCCGGCCACCGTGAACCCGACGCGCGGCCGCCCCCGCGCCACCCCCACCAGGTCGGCGGTGACCTCGACGGAGGCGCCCGGCGCGAGCACGTCGAACACGCACCGCACCTCCGCCACAGCGCACCGGCCGCCGTCCGATCGCAAGTCTGCCAACCGAATCTCGTTCGGCACGGCGAGAACCAACTCCGCCCCCGGCGACGGGGAGGGGCCGCGGTTGGTCACGACGACCGTCACCGGCACCCGGCCGCCGACGTCCACGCCCGGCGCCTCCGGCGGCGCGGCGACCGCCAGGTCGACCGACTGCTGCCAGGTCGGCTCCTTCTGCCTGCCGGGCAGGTTCCAGTCGAGCGGGGTCAGCGCGCCGGTGGCCACGTCCAGCACCGCCAGCGCCTCCGGGGACCGCGCGTCGCCCGCGCGGCGGGTGGTCAGCACCAACTGGCTGCCGTCTGGGGAAAACGCGGCGTCCCGGGGTTGGAACGGGCCCGTTGGCGCGTTCAGCGGTGTGGCGCACGAATTCGCCTCCGCCGGGAGCAGCACCCGGCAGTTTAGGTCCGCGAGGGAGACGAGCAGCACGCCGTCGTTCTCCCGGTTGAAGACCAGCGACCGGCTGTCCGGGCTGAACGCCGAGCTGTCGTCGGTGACCGCGCAGTCGAACCCGCACACCCCGGCGCTGAGGTCGCGCTGTTGGTCGAGGGTCCCGGCCCGCGCCGTCCACACGTGGTTGTCGCGGACCTCGCCGTTCGGGCCGTCGAACACCCGGCCCCGGGTGAACGCGAGCGTGGCGCCGTCCGGGGACCACGACGGCTGGGTGTCCTCCTCGCCCGCGGCTTCCGGCGGCGGGCGCAGTTCCCCGGCCACCGCGCCGGTGGCCGCGTCGACCACGACGACCCGGCTGGGACCGCCGTCCGGGCGCACCCCGCCGGGCGAGCGGCGGGCGAAGGCGATGAACCGGCCGTCCGGCGACCAAGCCGCGTCAAACTCCCAGTCGGCAGGCTGCCGGTCGGCGACCGGCAGCGGGCGCGGGTTGGCCCCGTCCGCGTCGACCAGCCAGATCCGCTGCACCCGCCTGCCGTCGATGTCCTCGAAGCGGCTCACCGCGATCCGCCGCCCGTCCGGGGAATAGCTCTGCCGCTGGTTCCACGGGTCGAATCCCGGCCGAGGGTGGAACAGCAGGTTGGGCTGCTCGCCCGCGAGGGGATCTTCGCGCAGCACGGCGAATCCGAGATCGCGCGGGTCGGACCCGTCCGGGCGCATGTCCTGGAGGGTCGCGGTGATCCCGTTCGCGGCGGAAGTCCGCGACACCACCAAGTGCTCTCCGCGCGCGTCCTCAAGCCAAGTGGGCGAGCCGACTTGCCGGTCCTCGGTCAACAGCAGCTCGGGAATGTTGGTGATGGGGATTCCTGGCGCGGTGTGGGCCTTGTAGACCTTCTCGACGTTCGGATCGGCCGTGCACGAGCAATCCTGGTCCCGGGAGAGGAACAGCAGCGCCTCCCCGTCCGGCTTCCACGCGGGCCAGCGGCTGCCCCAGCCCGCTTGGTTCCCGCCCAGCAGCGGCGTTCCCGCGCCGCCGCCGTCGATCACCCGGACCTGGGACGCCGCCGCCCGGGAGAAGGGGTAGAGGGTGTAGGCGATGCGGTCGTCCACCGGGTTCCAGGCCGGTTCCCTGGCATCGCCGCCGGGCTCGCGGGTGACTTGGACGGTCTGCCCGCCGCTCACCGGCCGCCGGTAGATTTCCCAGTCACCGCCCCGGTTTCCGGCATAGGCGATATTCCTGCCATCGGGAGAGAACGTCGGCCAGGTCTCGTCCGCCGCGCTGTCGGTGAGCCTGCGCAGTCCGGTCCCGTCGACGTTGACCAGCCACAGATCCCGTTGCGTGCCGACGAATCTCGGCTCGGCGGAGTCGAACACCACCGTCCGCAGGTCCGGCGAGAGCTGCGGGTGCCCGGCGTCCCGGTCAGTCGTCAGCCGCCGCACCGCGCCATCCGCGGCACGCAAGTACACCTGGGGCCGCGCGTCGTCGCGGAGGCTGACGAACACGGCCAAGTCGCCGCGCGCGGACACCTGGTCGTCGTAGTGCGCCGGACCGGGACCCAGCAACGGATCGGTCGGCCGCGGCCGGTCGGGCACCGGGTCGAGCACCGCGCCGAGACTCCGGTGCCCGGTGCCGGTGAACGCGATCCGGCCCGCGGGCCCCGGCGCCTCCTGGGCGGCGGCGGGCGTCCGCGCCGTGACTCCCCACACCACCGCGGTCCCGGCGCACAGCGCGGCGACCGCGACGGCGGCGAGGCAGCGGGTTCGCGCGTTGTGCGCCACATCTCCACCTTCGGTCAGGTTCTGCCGCGATCCTCACCCGCGCCCGCCCGCGCCCGCGAGGTCCCCGCGGGCAGCGTCGCGGAAAACCGCGGGGACACCGGGGCAAGCGGGCGTGTCCGATCAGATCAGCCCGTGCCGCAACGCGTACCCGACCGCGTGCGCCCGGTTGCGCAACTCCAGCCGGGTGGTGACCTGGTGCAGGACGTTCTTCACGGTCCGCTCGGAGAACGACATCTTGGCCGCGATCTCGGCCGTGTCGAGCCCTTCCGAGAGCAGCCGCAGCATGTCCGCCTCGCGCGCGGTGAGCGTGGACATGCCCAGTCCCCGGGGATCGAGCACGCTGCGCTGCAACCGGCCCACGTGGTCGAGCAGCTTGCCGAGCAGGTCGCCGGGCAGCACCGCCTCGCCCTTGGCCAGCGCGGAAACCGCGGCCACCAACCGGTCCTGGCTCGCCTCCGCGCGGCGGATCACCGCGGCCACCCCGCACTCGATGGCGGTTTGCAGCGAGTTCTGCTCGAACCGGCCGACCACCAGCCCGGTCCGCGTCGGCGACGACCGCTGCAACCGGCGCAGCAGCCGCTCGGCGTTCTCGTCCACCTGGTCCACCACCACCAACGACACGCGCGCCCGCTGGTCCTCCGCCGCGGCCAGCACCTCCACCTCGGGCCGGGGGCGCAACTGCGCGGTGATCCCGGCCCGCAGGACCGGATCCTCCGCGTACACCGCCAGCGGAACTCTGGTCATGTCACCCCTCCTGAGCGCAACCAACACCACAGGCGCGAAACGGAGATCGGCGCCCGGTCCCATCGTGCGCCGACCGCGCCCGGCGGGGCAGGCGCGCGCCGCCCGCTGTGCACCGCCATTGCCGATTGATTGCCCTTTCCTCCCTGCCGCGGCCGAATCCGCGTCCCTACCGTTCGACAAGTGAGCACTACGACCGAGTTCGGGCTTCCCACCGTGGTCGTGACCCCTGGTCTGGAGACCAGCACGACGCTGACCGTCCGCAACGACAGCGACATCGTCGAGGCGTACGAGTTCGACGTCGTGGGCGACTGCGCGCCGTGGACGAGCGTCGAGCCCGCCCGTCTTTCGCTGTATCCGGGCACTTCCGAGCAAGTGGCGGTGCTGCTGCGGCCGCCGCGCTCGCCCGAGGTCCGGGCGGGTGAGACGCCGCTGGCCGTGCGGGTGCTGCCGGTCGAGCGGCCGACGTCGGTGGTCGTGCCGGAGACGACCGTGGTGGTCGAGCCGTTCGGGGCGCAGCGGGTCGCGCTGGTCCCCGAGCGTCGTCGCGCCTGGCGCGGCGCCCGCTACCGGGTCGAGGCGCGCAACGAGGGCAACACGCCGGTCGCGGTGTCGCTGGCCCCGGCCGCCGCGGACGACCAGATCGCCTATCGCGTCAAGGAATCCGTCATCGTCGAGCCCGGCGCGGAGGCCGAGATCGACGTGCGGGTCCGGGTCGGGAAGCTGCTGTGGTTCGGCAAGCCGGTCGACTGGCCGCTACGGCTGACCGCGGCCGCCGACGCGGCGGCTCCGGTCGCCCTCGACCGCCAGGAGCACGACCTCGACGGCGAGTTCGTCCAGCTTCCGCTGCTGCCCAAGTGGCTGCTGGCGCTGGCCGCGCTGCTGCTGGCGCTCATCCTGGCCTGGCTGGCTCTGGTGCGCCCGGCTGTGCGCAGCGCCGCGCGCGAGGCGGCGGACGACCGGGCGCAGGAGATCGCCGACGTCGGCCGCGAGCAGCCCGCCGCGCCGCCCCCGCCGCCAGCGGAGACCCCGAATCCGCCGCCTCCGCAACAGGAAGGCGGCGGCCAGGAGACCGGGACCGGGACCGGCGCCGGGACGGGTGGCGGCCGCGGGCAGCAGAGTTCGAGCACCATCGAGGTCCGCACCAACACCGGCGACCGCGGCACCGGCAGCTACACCGTGCCCGAGGGCAAAGTGTTCCGCGTCACCGACATCCTGGTCGCCAACCACCAGGGCGACGAGGGCGTCGTCACCATCGTCTTCGGCGACCGCGTCATCACCACGATCGCCCTGGAGACCTTCCGCAACCAGGACTACCACTGGGTGACCCCGATCGACATCCCGGAGAACGCCGCCGTCTCGGTCGAGGTCGCCTGCGCCCGGCCGGGCACCCCGGCAAGCGGCCAGCAGGCCCGAAACTGCCTGCAACTGCTCAACGTCAGCGGCGAACTGGCCGATCTCCCCCGCTGATCCAGCCGACCCCGCTGTCCGTACTTGTCCGTACTTGTCCCGCGTGGGCGCTGATCCAGTCAGATCACGCCCGCGCGCAGGGCGTAGGCGACCGCGTGCGGCCGGTTGCGCAGGTTGAGCCGGTTGGTGACGGCGTGGATGACGTTCTTGATCATCCGCTCCGAGTAGCAGAGCCGGGCCGCGATCTCCGCGGTGTCGCACCCCTCGGCCATCAGCCGCAGCACGTCGATCTCCCTCGGGGTCAGCCCGGCGGTGTTGTGGCCCAGCGGAGCCAAGATCTCCCGTTGCAGCCGCTCGACGTGCTTGAGCAGCTCACCGAGCAGGTTCGGCGGCAGGACCCCGCCGCCCGCGGCCGCGGCCAGCACCGCGCTCGGCAGCCGCTCGGTCGTCGCGGCCGCCCTGGGCAGCACCGCCACCACCCGGCACTCCACCGCGGTGAGCACCTCCGCCTCGCCGATCTCGTCCACCACCAGCACCACCGGCGGGCCGAGCCGGGCCGCTGCCGAGCGCAGAGCCGAGACCAGCGCCGCGGTGAGCCGGGCGGCCGCGACGACGACCACCTGAGTCGCCTCGGTCGGCGCCCCCGGCTCCACGACCAGGTCCGGGCACGTCCGGAGCTGGCTGGCCAGCCCGACCAGGGTGAGGGGGTCCGCGGAGCTGACCGCGACTCGGACTCGTGTCACTTGTTCCTCCCCAATGCGGTTGTGTCGTCCCCAGCCTGGCCGGGGCGACTCCACGAACTCTTCACGCGGCCCTCGGGCGCCCATCACCCGTCGCCGCCCGCGCGTTCCCTGCGGTTCCACTCGTCGAGCAGCGCGTCGATCCAGGCGCGCAGCAGCGCCGAGGTCTCGGCGTCGCCGCGCGCCCGGCGCAGGTCCCTTGCCGCCGCAGTAAGTTCGGCGACGAGATCGGCGGCGGCCACGTCCCCCGGGGCGTCGCTCACGGCCGCTCCCTGGCGCGCCGGGCGGCGATCCGGAAAGCCTCGATGTACTTGGGCAGCTCGACCAGCGCCTGGTCCCAGTGCCCCGCGGTGACCTGTTCGGCGAACGCGGCGTCCACGGCGAGTTTCGCCACCCCCGGGGCGATGTCCGCGCCCGCGGCCGCGCGCAGCCTGCGCGCGATCTCGCGGCGGCGCAGCCGCGCTTTGACGATGTCCAACGTCCGGTGCAATTCGGCGATCACCCGTTCGGCGTGCTCCGGGTCGACCACGAGCAGGCCCTCGGTGGCCAGGTAAAGGAAGAGGTCGCCCGCGAAGTCCTCCGCGCTGTCCCCGGCCGAGGCGCCGGGGCCATCGGGTCGCCTGCCCATCGCACCTCCGAACGGGGTCCGGGAATCGACAACGGTTCCCGGAGCCGAGATCGCGTCGGCTTCGTCGGCCTGCCAACCGAGCCCACCACGGGCCCGGCGCGCGGCAAAGCGTTGCGGCGCAGGTGTGCCCCCTCGGGCCCGACCGGGTGCCCGCATGGTCACTGCGCGCACGCGCGGACCGGGCGAGCCAGGACCAGTCGGGGGTTCGCTTACTCCGGAAGGGCATTTTCGGCGCGATTAATGAGAATCACACCGGCTTGGTTGCGCGCACATCACGGCCGAGTGTAAGATCACATTCGGTGAATGCGAAATCACTCGCGCCGACCGGGCTACGTCGACGTTCCGCTGGTCTGAAATAGGAACAGGACAGGAAACGATGACGGCGAATAACTCGGCATCGTTGCGCATCGATCTGCTGGGCCGACCCGTCGCCCGACGCGCGGGAGTCGAACTCGATTTGGGCTCGGCGCGCAGGCGGGCGGTGTTCTCGGTGCTCGCCGTGCGCGCGGGCGACGTGGTCACCCGGGAGCAGTTGATCGACGCGGTGTGGGACGGCGTCCCGCCCGCGAGCGCGGCGGCGATCATCCAGACCTACGTCTCCGACCTGCGCCGGGCGCTGGAACCCCGGCGGGAGCGGTGGTCCGCGGGCGAAGTGCTCACCACGACCGGCGGCGGGTACCGCCTGCTCGTCCCCGACAGCGGCTTGGACGTCCGCCGCTTCGAGGCGTTGCGCGAGCAGGCTGGCGCGCACCGGCGCGACGGCGACCCGGTGGCCGAGCGGGCCGCGCTGGAGCGGGCATTGGCACTGTGGCGCGGCGAAGCGCTGGCCGGGGTGCCGGGTCCGTTCGCACGCGGTCAGCGGGTCCGATTGACCGAACTGCGGCTGGCCGCCTGGGAACGGCGCGCGACGCTTCTTTTGCAAGCGGGCGAACACGACGAACTAGTCGGGGAATTGCCGATGCGCATTCACGAGAACCCGTTTCGGGAAGAACTTTACGGACTGTTGATGACCGCGCTCGCCCGCGGCGGGCGGCGATCGGAGGCGCTGGCGGTCTACCGGACGGCGCGGGCGACGCTGGTCGACCGCACCGGGGTCGAGCCCGGCGCGGCCCTGCGCGGCCTGCACGAGCGGATCCTCGCGGGAGATCCCCTCGGCGACGGCGATAGCGATGGTGACCGGTCCGCCCACCCGCGCGCGGGCAGACCCGAGGCGGTCGCGGCCAGACCCACCAGGTTCATCGGCAGACGGTTCGAGGTGTCGCGGCTGCGGACCGCGGTGACCGCGGTCGCGGCGGGGCGCGGCGGCTGCGTCTGGATCGAGGGCGAACGGGGAATCGGCAAGACCAGCGTGCTGGCCGAGGGGCTGGCCGGGGCGGAGCACGTGGGCTGCGGGCTGGTGTGGGCGACCGGCGACGAGGTGACCGGGGCCCTGCCGCTGGCCGAGGCCCTGGCCCAGGAAAGCCTGGGGGGCCAGGAAAACCACGAGGACGTCCTGGCGCTGGTGCGGGCGCGGTGCGGGCAGGCGCCCCAGGTAGTGGTGCTCGACGACGCGCAGTGGGCCGACGCGGAGACCGTCGCGCTCGGCCGTCTGCTGCACCGGCTCACCGCGACGCTGCCGCTGCTGCTGGTCGTGGCCTCCCGGTCGACCGGGGGCCGGGCGCCGGACCGGCTGCGCGCGCCGCTGGCTGGCGGCGGCGCCGACGTGCTGCGGCTGCGGCCGCTGACCGACGAGCAGATCCGCGACCTGATCTGGTCGCTGGCTCCCCGGCACGCCGACGCCGACCTGGTCGCCTTCACCGTGCGGCAGGCGGGCGGGAACCCGCTCTACGCGCGGGCCGTCGTGGCCGCGGTGGTGGACGAGGGCATGGCGATCGGCGACCCGGCCGCCGTGCCGCCCGGGCTGGCCGACACCGTGCGCGGACAGGTGGATTCGCTGCCCGAGGGGGCCCGCGCCGCGCTGCGGTCGGCGGCCCTGCTCGGCGACGCCTGCGCCGTGGGCGAACTCGCCGCGGCCATGGGGCTGCCGGTGGAGCGGGTGCTGCCCGATCTCGACGGCGCGATCGACGCTGGTGTGCTGGCGATGTCCTGGGACCGGCTGCGGTTTCGGCACCCGGTGGTGCGGCAGGTGTTGCGCGCCGGGATTCCCGGCCCGATCCGGGCGGTGCTGCACCGGCAGCTGGCCGAGTCGCTGGCCGCCGCGGCGGCCGCGCCGGAGCGGGTGGCCGAGCAACTGCTGGCGGGCGGGGCGCGGATGGACGCCTGGGCGTGCGCGTGGCTGGCCAACAACGTCCGGCAGATGTCCGAGCACGCCCCCGACACCGCGATCGATCTGTTGCGGCACACCACCGAGCAGGACTGCGTGCCGCCGGTGCTGCGCGCGGCGTTCACCTCGACGCTGGTGCGGCTGCTGCTGGACCGCACCGAGACGGCGGGCCTCTCGCGGACCGAGACCGAGACCGCGGCGCTGGACCTGGCCGCACGGACCCGGCAGGCTCGATCGGGGCGACGCGCGGCGCCGGAGGTGCCCGTGCCCAGGCGCGCCGCGGCCTGCCTGGGCACCGGGACCCGCTCGACGCGCAGACGCGAACCACCCTGATCGCGGGCGAGGGAGGCATTGTGCTGGCGGGCGACGCCGAACTGCGGGTCAGCGTTCTCGGGCCGCCGCGCGCCTGGCTCGGCGACACCGAGATCGCGTTGGGCCCGGCCCGGCAGCGCGCGGTGTTCGTCGCGTTGGCCACCCGCGGGGGCCAGGTCGTCGCGCGGCACGAGTTGATCGACGGCGTGTGGGGCGAACGGCCGCCCGCGAGCGCGAACGGCAGCCTGCACACCTATGTCAGCGGGCTGCGGCGCGCGCTGGGCCCAGCCCGCGCGCTGCTGGCGACCGACGGGGCGGGCTATTCGCTGCGGCTGGCGGACTGCGCGCTCGACGCGGAGATCTTCGACCGGGCCAGGACGCGGGCGCGGCGGCGGTTCGCCGCGGGCGACTGGCACGGGACGGCGCGTGCGCTGGACGCGGTCGCCGGGCTGTGGCGCGGCGAGGCGTACGCGGGGGTGCCCGGCCCGTTCGCGGCCCTGGAGCGGGCGCGGCTGACCGAGGCGCGGCTGAGCGCGCTGGAGCTGCGCGTGCGGGCGGCGGTGGAGACCGGCGAGCACGCCTGCCTGCTGCCCCTGCTGCGCGCGGAGATCCGCGCGCACCCGCTGCGGGAGTCGCTGCGGGAGGTGCTCATCGGCGCGCTGCACCGGTCGGGGCGGCCGGTGCTGGCGCTGGCCGCGTTCGCCGACGCGCGCCGGACTCTGTTGGCGGAGCAGGGAATCGAGCCGGGTCCGGCGCTGCGGGACCTGCGCGGCGCGATCTTCGCCCGGGCGGGCGCACCGGCCGCGGGGCCACGGGCCGCCGCCTTCGTGGGCCGTGGCGAGGAGACCGCGCTGCTGCGCGGCCTGGTCGCCGACGTGCTGGCGGGCCGCGGCGGGCCGGTGTGGGTCGAGGGCGAGCCCGGCATCGGCAAGTCGGAATTGCTCAAAGCCGCGTTCGCCGACGCGGGCGCGCGCGGCTGCGCCCTGGTGTGGGTGGTCGCCGACGAGCACGGGCGGCAGCGGGTGATCGCCGAACGCCTCGACGGGCACGCGGAGTCCGACCCGGCCGAGGGGCTGTCGGCGCTGGTCGACCGGGTCTGCGCGAACGGCCCCTTGGCGCTGGTGGTCGACGATGTGCACCTGGCCGACGACGCGGGCGTGCTGCTGTGGCACCGGCTCGCGGCGACGGCCCGGCGGCTGCCGCTGCTGCTGGTGGCCGCGGCCCGGCCCGCCCCGAACCGGCCGAGGCTCGCGCAGGTCCGGCGCGGCGTGCGCGCGCACGGCGGCCCGGTGCTGGTGCTGGAGCCGCTGGGCGAGGCCGACACCGAGCGCCTGATCGGCCACGTCGTCGGCGCCCGCCTTGGCGCGAGCCTTCAGGCGGTGGCCCGCCGCGCGGGCGGAAACCCGCGCTACGCCAAGGAAGTGACCGACAACCTCATGCGCGAGAACGCGGTGCGGGTCGACGCGGGCGTCGCCGAGGTTGACCAGGACCACGCGGCCGAGGCGCCCCACTCGCTGCTAACCGAGGCGCGTCGGACGCTGGCCGCCCTGTCCCCGCGGGCGCGGGCGGTCTTGTGGTCGGCCGCGGTGCTGGGCGATGAGTTCGGCGTCGGCGACCTCGCGACGGTGACCGGGACGTCCCCGGTCGACCTGGTGGCCGCGCTGGACGAGGCCGTCGCCGCCGCGGTCGTCGTGGCCGCGGGCGACACCCTGGCCTTCCGCGACCCGTTCCTGCGCCAGGCCCTGCACGCCAGCGCCGCACCCTCGGAGCGCGCGGCGGCGCACCGGCACGCGGCGGAGGCGCTGGCTGGCGCGGGGGCGCCGGTCAGGTCCGTCGCCGAGCAGGTGGCCGCCGCGCCGGTCCCGGTGGACGCGTGGGTGGTGCGCTGGCTGGTGGACAACCACGCCGAGGTGGTCGACCGGGCGCCGTCGATCGCGGTGGACCTGCTGCGCCGGGTCCTGGCCACCGGTCTGCTCACCCGGGCGCGGCGGGCGAGTCTGCTGACCGCGCTGGCCCGGGTCCGGTTCCGGCTGGGGCAGCGCCCGGAGGCCGAGGCGGAGCAGGCGCTGGCGGCCACGACCGACCCGGACGAGGCCGCCGAGGCGCGGCAGGTGCTCGCGGCCCTGCGGCACCAACGCGGTGACACCGAAGGCGCGGTCACCGCGCTGCGCGCCGCGGTGGACGACCCGGCGGTCCCCCGGCCCTGGCGCGCCCGGCACCGGTCGCTGCTGGCCGGTTTCCGCCGGGGCGACCTGACCGACCCCGCTGACCTGGCCGCGATGGAGCAGTCCGCGCGGCAGGCGCTGGCCGACTCGGTGGCGGCGGGCGAGCCCTACCCGGTCGCGCACGCGACGCAGACCCTGTGGCTGGCGCATTCCGTGCGCCGCGACCACGAGCGGGCGCTGGCCTGCGTGGACAGCGCCCTGGCCGTCGTCGGCGACCACCCCGACCTCGCCGAACTGCGCTTCGACCTGATCGACAACCGGGTGTTCACGCTGCACAACCTGGACCGGCTCGCCGAGGCGGGCGCGGCGCTGCGCTCGGCGCGGGAGCAGGCCGCCCGACACGGCCTGCCGGACGGCTTGCCCGTGTCGGCCGCGGTGCACCACTACTGGACCGGCGACTGGGACCAGGCGCTGGCCGACCTGGCCGCGGTGACCGAATACGGTCCCACTGGCGTCCGCCCCGGCCTGCGTGATCCCGGGGCCGCCGTGCTGTTGCGGCACGGGGTCGCGGCGCTGATCGCGGCCCGCCGCGACGACCGCGCGGCCGTGGCCGCCCACCTGGACGCGGTCGCGGCGCAGCCGCCCAGGACCCTGCCGGAACGGGAGAACTGCGACTTCCACCTGATGGCCGTGGCGCTGGCCGCCGAGCGGCGCGGCGATCCCGCCGAGGCGCTGCGCGTGCTCGCGCCGGTCCTGCGACCGGACTACGCGTGGATGATGCTGCGCCACCAATGGCTTCCGCACGTGACCCGGCTCGCCTTGGACGTCGGCGACGCGGACCTGGCGCGGAACGCGCTGGCGGTGTGCGCGGCCGAGGCGGACAACGAGGTCGTGCCCGCGCGGGCGGCCGCCGCGGCGGCGCACTGCCGGGCCCTGGTCGCGGGCGACCCGGCCCCCGCGCTGGAAGCCGCCGCGCACTACCGCGCGGTGGGCCGCCCACTGGAACTCGCCGCCGCCTTAGAGGACGCCGCCGCCCTGCTCGCCGCCGCCGGGCAGGCCGAGGAGGCGACGGCTGCGCTCACCGAAGCGCTCGGGGAGTACGCCCTGGTGCGCGCGCACGGCGACATCCGGCGCGCGGAGACCCGACTGGCCGCGTTCGGCGTCCGGCGGGACCCGGCGCGCCCCGGGTGGGGCGCGCTGTCCGCGATCGAGGTCAGGATCGCCCGCCTGCTCGCCGCTGGCCTGCCCGCCGCGGAGATCGCACGCAGGCTGTCCCTCCCGCACCGGACCGTGCGAGAGCACGTGTCCGGCGTGCTGGACAAACTGCGGGCGAGCGACCGCGTCGGCTGAACGAGACCGGACGGCCCGGCATCGGGGGGCCGGGCCGTCCGGAGCCGGTGCGGTCAGAGCAGGCTCATCGCGTTCTCTTCCGCTGGCGACGCGGGAGCGGGGATCGCCGCGTCGCCGACGGACCAGGTGCCCAGCGCGATCTCGGCGGTGATACCGGGACCGAAGCCCGCGATCAGCCCCTGGGCGTCGTGATGCGCGCCGCCGCTGTCGAAGAGTCTGCGCAAGGCGTCGAAGACCACCGCGCTGGCGATGTTGCCGTACTCGGTGAGCGTCGCCCGACTGTGCCGGAACGCCTCCGGCTCCACGCGCAGGAAGCGGCACAGGTCGTCGAGGATGCGCGGCCCGCCCGCGTGCACGATGTAGAAGTCGAGCCGGGAGGCGTCCCAGCCGTGCGAGCGGGCCAACGACAGCAGCGCGGGCGCCAGCGGCTCCATGGTGGTGGGCACCCGCTTGTCCAGCAGGAAGTGGAACCCGGTCTCCCGCACGCTGTAGGCGATCCAGTCCTCGGTGTCGGGCACCAGGTGCGAGCCGTTGCGCCGCAGGTGGATGCCCTCGCCGCCCTGCCCGCGCACGACCGCGGCCGCCACCGCGTCGCCGAAGAGACCGTTGGACAGCAACGTGCCCACGCCGATATCGGTGGGCTGATAGCACAGCGAGCAGAACTCGCACGCCACGATCAGCACGTTGCCCTTCGGATAGGCCATGCAGAAGTCGTGCGCCCGGTTGATGGCCATTCCGCCCGCGGCGCAGCCGAGCTGCGCGATGGGCATCTGCCGGGTGTCCTGCCGGAAACCCAGATTGTTGATCATCCACGCGGTGAGCGACGGCATCATGAACCCGGTGCACGAGACGTAGATGATGAGGTCGATCTCACTGGCCTCCAGGCCCGCGTTGGTGAGCGCAGCGTGCGCCACCTCGGGCACCCGGGCTTTGGCCTCGGCCTCGTACACCTCGTTGCGCCAGCGGAAACCCCGGTGTCGCAGGGTTTCCTCGATGGGCTGGATCAGATGTCTCTTTCGCACGCCGGTGTTAGCGATCAGCCGCAAGGCCAACGACAGCTGCGGATGTTCGGCGTGCATCTCGCGCGCCAGATACAGCGTCTGCTCGACGGTGATCACATGCTCCGGAACGGCGACAGCCGGTTTGCACAGGATTGCCATGCGATCCCTTCCTCTTCTTCGCCCCCGAGGCGCTCGACGCGCCAGTTTCACTGTCCATCGAGGATGGTCGTCTGCCGCGAACAAAGGCGAACGGAAGGGCATCGGATCACTGGAAAGAGTGAAAAACTTAGATCATACCCCGGCAAGTTCACGAAATCGGGGAAAGTTCGCAAATACCCCCGCGAACAGTGCGACCTAGATCACGGCGACTGAGGTGAGACGAAGAAGTCCGCGCGGCGCGTCCGCCCGCGTTCTTCACATCGTGACCATACCGCCCGTAGTCGCGCGCAGTCGACCACGGACCGAACCACGAGGTTCACACTGCGCCAATCCAGTGGTCAGATCGGGAGAAGAACTCACCATGAGTGACGGCGCGCCGGGGAGCGAACTCGATAGTGGGAACCCAGAAAACGATCTCTTAACGACCATGTGCCGGGGTTACTCTCGATTTGTTGGACCGTCCAGACCGAGGAGGATCACTATGTTGGGCCAAAGAGAATGGGAATCCGTCGCTCCCTTCGCGCCAGATCGGCGGGCCGAGGTAATCCGGTTGATCGAGGCCGGTGAAGCCCCGGAGAGCGGCGCGTTCCGCACGAGCGGCCCCCGGATGGCCGGGCTGCTGCTGCTGGGCCTCGCCCTTTTGCTCTCCCCCGACCCGGACGAAGCGGAGCCGATCGAGGACAGCGCGGCGGCGCGGAGCCTGGTCGACGAACTCGCCCTCGCACTGTGAAAGGCAACGGGTGAAAATCACTGAAACCCGTTCGCAGGCTCCCGCGGATGCTACGGAGTCACTGGCGGAAAGCGTGCTGCGGGCCCTCACCGGCCCGCGACACGCTTTCCGCCTGCGGGACCATGTGCGCAATCCCACCGACCTGGCCGCGGTCCGCGTCCTCAACACCGACGCCATCGCGCCCTTCGCCCTGCGCGGGCAGCCCCTCGCGGCGGAAGACGCCGAGGTGATCCGGGAGGCGGTGCTCACCTACCCGCCGCCCGAACCGACCGAAGCGGGCTCCGCCCTGCTGTGGCGCTACCGGGACTGGGCACTGGGGCGCCTGCTGCGCGATCTCGGCGGGCACGAGTTGCCCGGCACGCCCGTGGCGGCCGAGTTCCCCGCCGCGGAGTTCCCCACCGGGCAAGGGTGGCCCGCGTTCACCGCGCTGCTGGCGCAATTGTCGTCGCTGGCCCTGCCCGGCCTGCGGAGCCCGGCCCGCGACCAGGCCCGGCTCCGCCGCCAGGACCTCACCCGGGGCATGGTCCGCGCGATGCTCCGCAAGGACCCGCCGACCGCGGCGCGGCTGGCCCGCTGGGTGGCCGTCGACCTCGCCGACGAGCCGGAGCCGCTGCTCGCGCCCGCCCTGGCGCACCTGGAGTTCTACGCCGCCACCGCGCCAAGGGCGCGGCTGGAACTGGCGATCGCACGGCTGCTGGAGGCCAGGAAGTGACCACGACCGACAGCGCAGAGCAGGCGCACCGGGTCTACGCGCGAGCCCTCGACTGGCTTTCGGCCACCCGCTCCTGCTTCGCCCTGCCCGACAGCCCCGCCTACGACCTCGACCTCAACGCGTTCAAGGCGCTGGGCGAGCTGGCCGTGGCCGCGCGGATCGTGGTGCGGGAGGCGGTGGCCGGGCCCAAGGCCGCCGACACGGCCCGCTCGCTGCTGGACTTCGGCTGGCATCAGCTCCGCGAAGGCGACCTGCTGTACGCGATGCAGCAGGAGATGCCGCCCACGACCCACGTGCTGGAGACGTACTCGACGTTCAAGGCGGCGGGCTACCAGCACCCGGCGCTGGAGCGCTTTCTCGCCCACCTGAACACCGCGCGCTCGGCCGCGGGCGTGGAGCTGGTGCCCAACCGGCAGCTCGGCCTGGTCGCCGCCTGCCGCAGGCTCGGCCTCCCGCCGCACCGCGACCCGGCCGAGCTGATCTCCCGGACCTGGCTCGGCACGCTGCCGGAGCCGTGGATGTTCGACGCCTACAACGGCTACGCGATGACGCACACCGTCTTCCACACCACCGATTTCGGCGAGAACCCGGCCGGGCTGCCCGAACCGCTGCAGGACTACCTGCACCGGTGGCTGCCCGCGTGGGTCGAGGTCTACGCCGAGACCAAGCTGTGGGACCTGCTGGGGGAGCTGCTGATCGTGGGCCTGTGCCTGAGCGAGCCGCAGTTCCACCCGCACGCCTGGGGCCTGCTCGCCGCGGCCCAGCGCGGCGACGGCATGCTGCCCAACGGGGTGACCAAGCCGCCGGACGACCCGGAGAAGGCGTGGCGCAACCACCACCACCCGACCGTCGTCGCGGTGGTCGCCGGGACGATGATCCTGTCCCGGGTGGTCAGCGGCGCGCTGCGGCCAGTCGGCGCACCGGCATGACCGGCACGCCGCTCGCGGACCTGGTCGGCCCGAAGATCGGCGCGCTGGTCGCGCAGGGGCACACCCCCGGGGTCGCGGTCGCCGCCGTGCGCGGCACGGAGCGGGTCGTAGTGTGCCGGGGGATCGCCGACCGGGCCACCGGAGCCGTGGTCGGCCCGGACACCTCCTTCGAGCTGGGCTCGCTGACCAAGACGTGCACCACGCTGCTGCTGGCCGACCTGGCGACCCGCGGCGAGGTCGGCTACCACGACCCGGTCGCCGAGCACCTGCCGCTGACCGCCCGCCCGCGCGACCCGGCCGCGGGCCGGATCACGCTGCTCGACCTGGCCACGCACACCTCCGGCCTGCCCAAGCTGCCCGTCAACTTCTACCGCCGCGCCCTGCCGCACTGGCTGACCGACCCGTACGCGCACTACCACCTCGACGACCTGTTCGAGGCCACCGCCCGCCTGCGCGCGCGCAGGCCGCCGGGCACGGGCGTGCGCTACTCCACCTTCGGCGTCGGCCTGCTCGGCCAGTTGCTGGCCATAGCCGCGGGCCGCGACTACCGCGAGTTGGTCACCGAGCGGGTCCTCGAACCGCTGGGCCTGTCCGGGAGCACGCTGGGGCCGACCTCGGCGACCGCGACCGGGCACCGGCGCGGCAAGGCCCGGCCGCACTGGCACTTCGACGCCCTCGCCCCGGCGGGCGCGTGGTGCGCCACCCCGACCGACCTGCTGCGCTACCTGGCGGCGAACATCGAGCCCGCGGCGACCCCGCTCGCCGAAGCCGTGGCCGCCACCCAGCTTCCCCGCCGCCGCCACGGCGCGGTGGAGAACTGCCTCGGCTGGTCGCGGCGGGCGATGCGCGGGCACATCCTGCTCTGGCACACCGGGGCCACCACCGGCTTCCTGTGCTTCGTCGGGTTCAGCCCGACCGCGGGCGCGGGCGTCGCGCTGCTGGCCAACGCCGCCCCCACTCCCCGCCAGCCGATTCTGCGGGCGGCCCGCAAGCTGTTCGGCGCACTAGTTCCCGAGTACCCCGGAACGGCGGCGGCCGCTGCGGCACCCGCGGCGGAGGAACAACCCCACCGCTGACCGAGCAGAATCCGCCACTCACTGACCGGAATCGGCGGCGGTGAGGTCGAGATCGTCGCCGCTTAACGGAGCGGAGACGCCCAAGACACAGCGGTGGGCTTGAGTAGTCCCCGGTACCGGTGCGCCCGCGCAGGCTCGCGCCACCGGCGAGCCGCGGGCGAGCGAATCGGGGTGAGCAGTGGTCGAGGCGCTGTACGGGGTGGCCCGGTGGGTCGCGTTCCTGGGGTTCGCGCTCGTCGTCGGCTCCGCGTTCTTCACCGTCGCGTGCTGGCCCGCGGGCGCGGCGCACCGGGTGGTGCGCGGTCTGCTGTGGGGCGGGTGGGGCGCGCTGCTGGCCGCCACCCTGGCAAGCCTCGCGCTGTATGGGCCCTATGTCCTGGCCGCGCCGCTGGGCGACGCGCTGAGCCCGGCGCTGCTGTCGGAGACGGTCGCCACCCCGCAGGGCACGGCGCTGCTGGCCCGGGTGCTGCTGCTGTGCCTGGCCGCCGGGTTCGTCAAGGTCCTGCTGGCCCGTGCCGCCGCCTTCGGGCAGGTCGGCAGGCGGCGGGCGACCTTCGGCGTGCTGGCTGGCGCGGCGGCGCTGGCGGCGACGTGGAGCGCGGTCACCCACAGCGCCGCCCGCGAGGACGGGGCGCTCGCGCTGCCGCTGGACATGGCGCACCTGGTCGCGATGGGCGTGTGGCTCGGCGGCGTGATCGTGCTCGTCGGGGTCGTGCTGGCCGTGCGGGACCCGGAGGTGATGCGCGCGGCGCTGCCGCCGTTCTCCAAGGCGGCCCTGATCAGCGTCGCGGTCCTCGCCGTGACCGGCCTGTACACCGGCTGGCGGCAGGTGGAGACGCTGCCCGCGCTGGTGAGCACCGACTACGGCGAACTGCTGCTGCTCAAGGTCTCCCTCGTCGCGGCCATCGTCGCGATCGCCGTGGCCGCCCGCTCCTGGGTCGGCAAGCACCTCAAGGCCAAGGCCGACACGGCTGCCGCGGGCGAGCGCAAGCGGCCCCGCGGCCCCGGCCGCAGTGAGACCGGCCGGTTCCGCGCCTGGGTGGCCGCCGAGGCGGGCATCGGCCTGGCGGTGCTGGCCGTCACCTCGATCCTGGTCAACTTCGAGCCAGCGCACGTGGCTTACGCCCGCGCCCAGGCCGAGCGGGCCTTCGCCGAGCAGGCCGGTCTGGTCAAGCCCGCGTCGGCCAACGCCCCGGTCGCCGAGGCCCCGGTGTCGGTCCAGCTCCCCTTTGACGGCGCCATCGGGCCAAGCGGGCAGGGCGTGGTGAGCGTCGTGGTCACCCCGGCCAAGGTGGGCGCGAACACCTTCCACATCGGCGTGTTCACCCTCCAGGGCACCCCGCGCTCGGTCTCCGGGATGCTCGGCGAGATGAGCCTGCCCGGGAGCACGGCGCCGCCGGTGCCGCTGACCATCGCCTACGCGGGCGCGGGCCACTACATCGCCGAGAACGTCACGCTGCCGACCGCGGGCCAGTGGCAGCTCAAGCTGATCCTGCGCGTCTCCAAGGACAAGGCGGCGGGCGTCACCAGCATGATCACCGTGCGCTGAACCACTTAGTCCACATAGTCCACTTAGTCCACATAGGACAGAGTGGTCATCATGCCCGCCTCGCCGTGGTAGGCGTTGTGGCAGTGCAGCATCCACCGGCCGGGGTTGTCGGCTTGGAAGTCAACCTCGACCATCTGTCCCGGTAGGACGGTCAGGGTGTCCTTGCGCGGCCCGGCGCCGCTCAGTCCCCTGACCTGGAACGTGTGCCCGTGCAGGTGCATCGGGTGGAACATCGACGACAGGTTCGCGAACACCAGCCGCACCCGCTGACCGGCCCGCACCGGCCTGCCCACCGCGGTGTTGTGCGCCCGGCCGTTGATGGTCCAGGTGTAGTCCTCCCCCGGCCCGTTCAGCGTGATCTCGTGCGTCACGTCCGGAGCGCGCTCGGGCAGCCGCACCGCGTCCTGGGCGACCAGATCCGCCAGAAGCAACGCGGGCAGGCCCATCACCAAGTGGTGCGCCGCGATCTGGTCAAGCGCGCCGCCGCCGACCTTGAGCACCACCTGGGCGTGCCCGGCGGCCCCGCCCTTGCCCTCGGGCACCGCGAACACCGCCGTCGTCGCCGAGGGCACGGTCACCAGCGCGTCCACCCGCTCGCCCATGCCCACCAGCACCGCCTGCGCCTGCGTCGGGCGGACCGGGAAGCCGTCGGTGTGCGTCACGGTCAGCAGCGCGCCCGGCACCGCGACCCGGAACGCCGTGTCGGCGCCCGCGTTGATCAACCGCAGCCGCAGCCGCGCGCCCGCGCGGGTCTCCACCACCCTGGGGTCCTCGGCGACCCGCCCGTTGGCCAGGTAGTGCGGGTAGACGACGCCGCCGCTGTCCCGCTCGAACAACGGCGAGCCAGTGCCGCCTGCCGCGCCGCCGTGGTGCCCGCCCGCACTGTGCGCCCCACCCGCCCGCAGGTCGGCGAACGCCTGCTCGGGGTCGCGGCCCAGGCCGTCGAGCCAGTCGTCGAGCACGACGACGAGTTCGTCGTCGTAGTCGGCGCGCTCGTCCGGGTCGCGCACGATCAGCGGCGCGTAGAGCCCTCGGTCGAACTGCAAGCCGACGTGCGGGTGGAACCAGTAGGTGCCGGGGTCGGGCACGGCGAAGTCGTAGGCGAACTCGGTGGACGGCGCGACGCCGGGCTGGGTCAGGTGCGGGACGCCGTCCATCGCGTTGGGCACCGTGACGCCGTGCCAGTGGACGGTGGTCTCCACCGGCAGCCGGTTGCGCAAGGTCACCCGCAACCGGTCACCGGCGTCGACCCGGATCTCCTTGCCCGGCACCTGTCCGCCGTAGCTCCAGGTTGTCGCCCGCACACCGGCGCCGAGGTCGACCTCCCCGACCACCGCGTCGAGGTCCACCTCGACGGTCTTCGCCGCCCGCTGCCCGCGCGACTCGGCCGCAGGCGAGGCCGTGCACCCGGAAAGCAGCAGCCCGGCGGCGGCCTGGCCGGTGGCGGCGAGCAGGTCCCGGCGGCTCCAGGGCCGGTTCCGGCTCATTCCCGCCCTGAGTCCGCGCTGAACCGCCGGGCGACGAGCAACCCGACCGCGAGCAGCACGGCCGCGCCCGCGATCCACACCCACAGCGGCACACCGCCGCTCTCGGCGGGCGCCTGCTGAGCGGCCGGGACCTGCTCCGGCACGGCGCTCGACGCCGACGTCTCGGCCGCGCTGGTCGTCACGCTGGTCGTCGCGGGCGGGGCGGCCGCGGCGCTGGTGACCGGGGGCGGCGTGTAGGTGAACCGCACGGCGCCGCGCACCGGGTGCCCGTCACCGGAGAGGACCCGGTACTCGACCACGTAGTCGCCCGCCGGGCCAGTGGTCTGGACCGGGACCGTCAGCGTCCCGTCCTGGGCGGTGATCTCGCCAAGGCCCCACCGCGCGCCGCCGGGGCCGGACACCGTGACCGTGCTGAGCCGGGCCTGCATCGGGTCGGTGAAGGTGAGCTTGACCGTCTCCGGCACGGCCGTGACCAGCGCGCCCTCGGCCGGGCTGCTGCTGATCAGCCGGGTGTGGGCCAGGGCGGGCCCCGCGCCCGCGACCAGGGCGAACACAGCCAGTACCAGCGCGAGCGACAGTCGCCTCACGTCGAAGCTCCTCGGGAAGACGGGGGAAAGTTCCACACCGGCGGCGTAGGCCGCCGAGCCAAACCTAGGTGTGCGGGTCCCGTCCAGGCGCGTCCGTGCGCACCTTGTACCGCAGCCGTAACCAGCCAGTAATGGCGTCGACCAGCGGTGCGATGCCAGTCACTCCACAGAGGACAGCCGAGCGGTCAGTACGCGTTCGCGCGGGCGCGGTAGGTCTCGGCCACCGTCGCACCGGATGCCGCCGGGTAGGAGATCCGGTCGGCGACGCCGTCGGAGGTGTAGCGCTGCGCGGGCGCGGCGGCGATCTTGTCCAGCCACACCGTCGAGCCGAACTCGGCCTCCTGGCCGGTGGGGCCCTGGGAGCGAATGCGCGGAATCCGCAGCGGGTCGAAGTCCGCCGAGTACGGCGACCGCGCCGGGTTCGCGCCGACGAGCAACGCGGCCCGATAGTGGTATTCAGCGCCGTCCGCGCCGCCGTTGAGGGCCAGCGCCGGGTCGCGCGGATGGATGCCGAAGGGCAGCGAGATCGACAGCGGCGCGCCGCCCGCGGCCCGGATGGCCTGGTCGCCCTGGACGATCGCCCGCTGGGCGGCCTCCGGGGAGATGTTGCGCAGGTTCGAGTGCGCCAGGGTGTGGTTGCCGATCTCCATGCCGTGCTTGCGCAGCCACAGCAGGGTCTTGCGGCCGCCCGGGTCGCCGAACGGGTCGCCGTTGACGTAGAAGCTGCCCACGCCGCGGAACTCGGGGTGCGCCTCGGCCACCTCGCGCAGGATCGCGACCGCGGTGTCCGGGGCGGGTTCGCCCTCCGGGGTCAGCGTGAGCTGCGTCGGGTCGCCGTCGTCGAAGGTCAGCACCACCGGGTGCTTGCCCGCCGGGATGTCGATGTCCCCGGTGGCGTACTGGGCGACGGTGACGGTCACGTAGCCCTCGTTGGCCAGCCGCTCCAACTCCGCCCGGAAGTCCGCTGGCGTGCGGTCGTAGACGCTGGTGGGCTGGGCGATGATCCGGTGGTACATGAGCACCGGCACTTGGCCCAACTCGTTCGCCGCGACCGCCTGCGGCTCCGGTGGCGGCGGGCTCGTCGGGGCACTGACGACCGGCTCGGCCGCCGAGGCGTTCGCCGCAGGCTGGTTCGCCGGTGGGTCGCTGGACCCGGAACCCCCGCAGGCCGCCGTCAACGCCACCAGAGCGGCGGCGGCCAACACCCGCTCGGCTCGGGCGATCGGAGTTCTGGTCACCCCTTCACCGTCAACCGGCGCGCCGGTCGCCGCAACGCGGAGGACCCGAAAGTATGACTTGTGGTTACCGCCGCCACGCAGGGGGAATGACAAGGGGAAACGCGCCAGTGGAGGGACGTCACGTGGGACTTCAAGTGGGCCGTAGACGGACTCTGGTCTTGGTGGCCATCGGACTGCTCGTCACCCTGGCGATCGCGGCGCCCATCGGCGTGCGCGCCATGTCCGCCGCCGAACCGGTGGTCACCGGAATCGATGACGGCGCGACGGTGAACACCGACGCCGTGCGCGCGCTCAGCGTCCGCGCCCCCGAGGGCAAGGACATCTCCCAGGTGCAGCTGCTGGTCGACGGGGCGCCCGCGCAGACCCGCCGCGATGGCGACCGGCTGCTGCTCGCCAACCCTGCCCTGCCCGACGGCGAGCACACCCTGACCGCGCTCGTGCCGGAGAAGATGATGCCCGACCGCGAGGTCACCATGGCCTTCACCGTCGACGGCACGGCCCCGACGCTGTCGGTGAACCCGACCGCGGTCTCCGACCCGCGCAAGCCCTTCACCTTGCAGGGCAAGGCGACCGGGGCCACGGTGCTCACCGCCGACGACCAGCCGGTGCCGCTGGGCGGCGACGGCGCGTTCTCCCTGAAGTTCCCGCACGCGCCCGCCAAGGTCCACCTGGCCGCCCGCGACGACGCGGGCAACAGCGTCAAGCAGGAGTTCACCGTGCCGGTGCGCCACCCGGGGATGCGCGGCGTGCACATGACCGCCATCGCCTGGTCGTCGCCCGCCCTGCGCGACCCGGTGCTGCAGATGGCGCGGGACAAGCGGATCGACACCATCCAGCTCGACATCAAGGACGAGAGCGGCGAGGTCGGCTACCAGTCCCAGGTGCCGCTGGCCAAGGAGATCGGCTCCGCCCGCGGCCACTACGACGCCAAGGCCGTCATCGACCAGCTGCACGCCGAGGGCATCCGGGTGGTCGGCAGGCTCGTCGCCTTCCGCGACCCGATCCTGGCCAAGGCGTCCTGGACCTCCGGCAAGAACGACCGGGTGATCCAGACCCGCGACGGCAGGCCATGGTCGGGCTCCTACGGTGAGTACGCGTTCACCAACTTCGCCAACCCCGAAGTCATCTCCTACAACATCGGCCTGGCCACCGAGGCGGCCGAACTCGGCTTCGACGACATCCTGTTCGACTACATCCGCCGCCCCGAAGGCGACCTGGCCCAGATGAAGATCCCGGGCCTGCAGGTCACCCCGGAACAGGCGATCACCAACTTCCTCGCCAAGAGCCGCGAGGAAGTGCGCGCGCGCGGCTCGTTCCTCGGCGCGTCGGTGTTCGGCATCGCCGCCACCCGCCCCGGCCCGGTGGCCCAAGACATCCCCACCATGGCCCCGCACGTGGACTACATCTCCCCCATGGTCTACCCGTCCCACTGGGGCCCGGGCGAGTACGGGGTGCCGCAGCCGGACTCGCAGCCCTACGACATCGTGGTCCGGTCGCTGGCCGACTTCGCCGCCAAGGTCGAGGGCTCCGACACCCAGATCATCCCGTGGCTCCAGGCGTTCAACCTGCGCAAGGCGTACGGCCCGGCCGAGGTGCAGGCCCAGATCAAGGCGTCGCAGGACAACGGGATGCACTCCTTCCTCCTGTGGAACGCGGGATGCCGCTACGACAACGCGGGCCTGGAGCCCAAGCCCTGACCTGATCCACAGAGACCGAAACAGCGGAGGGGCCGGGACGTTCCCGGCCCCTCCGCTCGTTCCCACCGTGCCACCCCTCACCCACTTCTTCTCACCCCACGCACTCGCCGCCCTCCCCCACCTCTTACCCCCACGCACTTGCCGCCCTCTCCCACCTCTCGCCCCGCCCTCTTCCTGCTCCCCCGCCTACTTCCCACCCCCACCTACTTCCCGCCCCTTATCCACCGCACCCCCACCCACTCGCCTTCCCCTCCTCTCGCCCCCGCCCCTTCTTGCTTCTCACCCCCACCCCACTTCTCCTCCCCCAATCTCACTCAGCACCCGGCCGCTTCCAGTTCCCCCTAACCCCCAACCTCTTCTCCGTCCCCCACACCACCCTCGTCCGCGAACCGCTTGCCTCGCCACTCCCTACCGCACCACCGGTTGCCCGCCCGGCCGCCCAGCGCGCCCCTGCCCACCGGTGACGCACAGCCTGCGGGCGCTGACGTTCGCCCCCTTGGCCGGTCCCGGCCCGCGAGCCGGGCCGCCCGCTCAACCCGGCGCATGGACAGGCGGGCTCGGGGATGGCTATCACCCGAACCCGCCTGAGTACCAGTTTGTCGATATATCGGATCTAGTTGTGGTTATCGGATCTAGCTGTGGTTATCGAATCGGTTCTCCTGGTTCAGCCGTGGTTGCTGATGAGGGTGGTGGTCTCCGCGCCCGAGTTGTCGACCGACACGACGTTGCCGTCGGTGCCGTTGTTGGAGACGACCGTGACGTTCTCCTCGCCCTCGCCGTTGTAGACGGAGGTGAGGTTGTCGTCGCTGGTGTTGTTGCTGACGACGGTGACCGCCTCGGCGGCGCCCTCGTTGTCGACGATGGTGGCGTTGTCCTCGCTCGCGAAGTTGCTCACGACCGTGGTGGCGCCGTCGGACTCGTCGTTCTCGACCGCGGTGTAGTTGTGGTCGGCCTCGTAGTTGCTCACGACCGTGGCGGTCTCGTCGGACTCTTCGGTCGCGACGGTGGTGACGTTCTCGTCAGCCTCCTCGTTCGAGACGTAGACGTCGTTGTCGTCCGAGGCGTAGGTCTCGACCTCGGTGTAGTTGGCGTCCGCGTCGTCGTTGGCGACGGTGAGGTCGTTGAAGTCGGACTCGGCGGTCGCGACCTCGGTGTAGTTCTCGTCAGCCTCGTCGCCGACAACGGCGATGTCGTTGCCGTCGGCCTCGTAAGTCGCGATCTCGGTGTAGTTCTCGTCGGCCTCGTCGGCGACCACGACGATGTCGTTGAAGTCGGCCTCGTGGCTTTCGATCTCGGTGACGTTCTCCTCCGACTCGTCGCTCACCACGGCGATGTCGTTGAAGTCGGCTTCGGAGTTGTACACACCAGTCGCGTTGTCCTCGGACTCTTCACTGGCGACAACGATCTCGTTGTAGTCCGAGTCCTGGTTGTAGACCTCAGTGGTGTTGTCCTCGGACTCGTCGTTGTAGGCGACGATCTCGTTCTCGTCCGAGAGGTTGTTGTAGATCGTGGTGTCGTTTTCGTCGGACTCCTCGTTGACAACACCGATCTCGTTGTTGTCGGATTCCTCGTTGTACACCGCGACGTCGTTGTCGTCGGACTCTTCGTTGACAACGAAGATCTCGTTGTCCTCGGAGCCCTCGTTCAGGACCTCGACAAGGTTCTCGGCGCCGTCGTTGTAGACGTCGATCCAGTTGTCGCTGCCCCAGAACTCGTCCGCGTCCTCGTCGGCGAGCACGTCCTCGGAGTCGAGAAGCTCCATCTCCTCGGTGGTGATCTCCTCGGTCTCGTCCTCGGAGAAGACGTAGTCGGCGTCGTCAGTGATCAGCTCTTCGGATTCGTCCTCGTCCGAGTAAACGGCCTCGGCGTCCTCAGCGATGAACTCCTCGGACTCGTCCTCGTCCGAGTAGGCGCTGTCGGCCTCGTCCGACTCGTCAGCCTCGTCCTCGTCTTCATCCGAGTACGCGCTGTCCGACTCATCCGACTCGTAACCCTCAGACTCGTCCTCATCGGAGTAGGCGCTGTCAGCCTCGTCCGACTCGTAACCCTCAGACTCGTCCTCGTCCGAGTACGCGCTGTCCGACTCGTCCGACTCGTCGCCCTCGGACTCGTCCGAGTAGCCGTGGTCGGAGTGGTCGCCCTCGTCCTCGTCGTCATCGGAGTACGCGTGGTCCGAGTGGTCGGAGTGGTCGCCCTCGTCCTCATCGTCGTCCGAGTAGCCGTGGTCCGAGTGGTCGCCCTCGTCCTCGTCGTCGTTCGAGTACGCGTGGTCGGAGTGGTCACCCTCGTCCTCGTCCTCGTCGGAGTAGGCGCTGTCGGCCTCGTCCGACTCGTAACCCTCAGACTCGTCTTCGTCCGAGTAGGCGCTGTCGGCCTCGTCCGACTCGTCGCTCTCGGACTCGTCCTCGTCCGAGTAGGCGCTGTCGGCCTCGTCCGACTCGTAACCCTCAGACTCGTCCTCATCCGAGTACGCGCTGTCCGACTCGTCCGACTCGTCGCCCTCGGACTCGTCCTCGTCGGAGTACGCGTCCTCGTCGTCGGACTCTTCGTCGTCCACCAGGACGATTTCGTCGGACTCCTCGTCGGCGAGGTACTCGTCCTCGTCAATCAGGTCCTCGTCGTCGGCGAGGGATTCGTCATCCTCGTCATCGAGAAGGTCCTCGTCGTCATCCTCGTCGTCGTCATCGTCCTCGTCGTCGAGGTGCCCGAGGCCGGGGAACCCGTCATAAAGCACGTCGAACACATCTGACCACAAGAAGCCTTCCGCTTCTTCTGTGGCGTTTGGGTCGTGGTCGCGAGGAACCGCTTCTGCTGAGCCCGTTGAGAAGGGCAATACGAAGGCGAGCGCCAGGGCCGTCGCCGCTTTCGAAACCCATCGATCGAAGATCACCGATCGCTTCCTTCCTTGTCGAAGACCCACAAGTCATCTCGACCCGCGGATAGGACCAGCCATCGTGGCCTGACCCTGTATTAAAGGTAACCAATCACAGACCCCCTGCCGGGTGGATCAGTGGCTCTTTCGAGGGTCCCCCGAGAACCCTGGTCATCTCATTCTTGGGGCCTTAAACACGGAAAGTGAGCCACCACAACGTCAACAGTTTCACCACTTATGATCCACGCTCGTGGGATAAGCGAAGGAATCCGACTTCACACGGTGACATGCACGCGCGGCAATATGCCGACAAGTCGACAGCACGAGCGGAGGCGATCACGCCCGTCAGGAAGATCTAAGCATGGTCATCGATCATCGGACCGCACTCGGATCGGCGCGTCTCGTCCTACTTTCGGGTTATCTCAAGGGAGATCGCGCATAACCCGGAAAAGATCCACCCGAAGACCGGCACGGCGCACGACCAACCACAGTAGACAGTCTGGATCCGGCGCGGCCGAACGCGGCAGGATCAACGGCCCCGGTGACACCACGGGGGAAGAGAGCGACTCGGGCTCGATCGCCGGAACGCGCGGCGAGAACCCGGTGACCTCATCCGGCCGCGGAGGAACGAAACACGCGGGCCGGGAAAGCAGACACGAGATACCTCTGAAAACAGCAAACGATGGCGTGGGGGGGGGGGGGGGGGGGGGGGGGGGGCTCCCCACCCCCCCCCCCCCCCCCCCCCCCCCCCCCAACCCCTGAGAACGCCGCACCCCCCGTGTCTCCTGCTCCCGGTT
>NZ_JBVJIN010000003.1:4118-81950 GCF_055586285.1 Actinokineospora sp. NPDC051303 | reverse complement strand
TCGGAAGGAACCCTGTGCCTCTCCCAGGGAAAGGAGAAAAAAAAAAGAGGGGAAGGGAAAAAAAGAAGAGAGAAACAGCGAAAAAAAAAAAGGGGGGGGGGGGGGTGGGGCCCCCCCCCCCCCCCCACGCCATCCATCACAATGGTCTACCCAGAAGAACGCGCTGACCGCAGATCGGTGCGGTCCGCCTGAAGTCCGGGAGCGCAGTTCTCCCGTTCATCGCATCGGCCCTATGACATGCGGTGATGTCCAGCTTCCGCTTTCACGTCCCTCAGAGTGCGACTCAGTTGTGCTGCTCCGCGCCACCGTCGATGAAGCTGCTGGTGGTGCAGATGTCGTTGACGCTGGTCTCCTCCTCGGCCTCGCCGATCGGGGAGAGGATCGGGATGTCCAGGCCGTTCGCGACGTCGTCCAGCTGGACCTGGATGGCCAGGATGTTGATGTTGTTGTCGCAGACGCCGATCGGAACGTTGACGTTGTGCAGGATGTCGGTGTTGTTCAGGTTCAGCAGACCGACCTGGGCGTACTCGTCGTCGTCGCTCTCGCTCTCGTTCTCGACCGACAGCGGCTTGTGGTCGGGCCGGTAGTCGTCGCCCGTGCCGGTGGCCGACGCCACGCCGCCGAGCATCATCATTCCGGCGGCGGTGCCAGTGACCACCATGCCAAGCTTCTTGATGAACACGAAGATCTCCTTACCAAGCGGTGCTTGTCACATCATCAGGGCAGCCACGGCTCACCATTTCGGAAGACACCCCTGAATCCCAGGGCGAACCGCGACTGGACGAAACCTACCGGGTCTCTCTTCACCGAATCCACCTCGTCACACCATCGTGTATTTGTCACAACCAGTGCGAAGCAGGGTCACCTGATCGAGTTGCAGCGGAGCCACTCAACCCAGACACCAGAACTCACCAAAGCGGGAAATCGGCCACGGAGAGTCGTTTTCTCAGCGACCTAGATCGTTGACTTTCCGAATCACGCGCGACAAAAATATCCGCGAAACAAACGGTGTCGAATAGTCACGAAACAGCGCTTGCCCGCCGAAGAACCACTCGGCCTCCGACCAGCGCCCGGCGAGACCTTCCCACCCCGCAAGCACAGCCTGACCTGGGAAGACCGTCGACCGACACCCGGATCTCGACGCTGTCCCGACCATGCGGGCTCATCGATCACGGGACTGACCGACCCGGGCTGATCGAAAGGAGATCACGAGCGGCCACGGCCAACATCGACGTTCTTGGCCAGCGGAGATCCAATTCGGACTATCCACGGCGTCCACTCAAGACTTTTCCGCCCACCTATTTGCTCACGGTCGTCACGCCACACCAACGAGTGAGCGATTGATCATCTACCGGGTGGTCTCCGCGCAGAAGAACATCAGCGCAGAGTGGCCACATGATCGAAAAATGATCACTTCACCCCGGTCTCGACTTCCCGCCCGAGCGAGAGACGCGGACCTCCGAGCGACCCATGGAGACCACCGAGTGGTCCGGGGCCGCCGAATCGCCGCTATTCGCGCGGCCACGCCCGCCCCCGCGACGCGCGCGACCCCGGTTCCCGGCGGCGCCCGCCGCCGTTTCCGAGAATCGCGTAATCAACTCACGCCATTTCGTCACACGATCAGGGGGTTTCGGGCCCGATCAGTTGATCTTTCGACCGGATGGTCGCCAGCGGAACGCAGTCAAACGGCATTCCCACATACTTCTTCCGAGTTCTTTGCCCTGCGTTCGTACACTTTTGCCGCCGTCGGGGATCGCGGAGTCACCGCCGATGGGCAAGCCGAAGCTTCGGGAGGGTTTAGCGGTGCTCGGTTACATCGAACTCGTCGCGTCCACGCTGATGTACGGCTTGGGCGTCGTGGCGCAGAGCGTGGCGGCGCGGCGTTCGACCACGCGATCCGGGGCGGACCTGGGCCTGCTGGTGCGGCTCGCCTCGGACCGGCTCTACCTGCTGGGTTTCGCGGGCCAGGTGGCCGGGTTCGTGCTCGCCTTCTTCGCCAGAGCCTCGCTACCGCTGTACCTGGTGCAGGCCGGGTCGTCCGCCGCGGTCGGCGTCGCCGCGGTGTTCGGCGCGCTGGTGCTGGGCTGGCGGGTGCGGCCAGCGGAGGTTGCCGTGCTGGTGATGATGGCCCTCGGGCTCATCCTCCTGGTCGGCGCGTCGACCCCGTCGGTCGCCCACGACGTCTCGGGCAGCCTCGGCCTGGCGCTGCTCGCGGTGCTGGTGACCGGCGCCCTGCTGATCGCCCCCGCGTCCCGCGCGCGTTCCTCGGTCCCGTTGGCCGTCCTCGCGGGCGTGCAGTTCTCCGTGGTGGCGATCACCAGCCGGTCGCTCGCCGACGGGTCGCTCGCCGACCTGCCGCTCAACCCGCTGGCCTGGCTGCTGGTCCTGGCCGCGGTGGCCGGTCAGGCGTCGCTGATCTTCGCCTTGCAGCGCGGCCCGGCCACGTCGTCGGTGGCCTCGATGGACGCCACCAGCGTCGTGCTCGCCTCGGTCACCGGCCTGGCCATGCTGGGCGACCAGGTCGCCGCGGGCCGCCAGTGGTGGGTGATGCTCGGGCTCGCGCTGGTCGTCCTGGGGGTGCTGATCTTCGGCTCGGTGCTGCGCTGGGCGTCGCCGCTGACCGTGACCGAGCCCCAGGAGGCGGTGTGAATCCCGCGAACCCGTTGCCCCCGGCCAGTGTCTCGCTCGACCTGGACAACCTCTGGGCCTACCTGAAAACCCACGGCGACCCCGAGTGGGAGCGGCGGCCGAGCTTTCTGCCGACCGCCGTGCCGCGCCTGCTGGAGCTGCTCGGCGAGAACGGCGTCGCCACCACCGTCTTCGTGGTGGGCGCCGACGCCGAGCGGGAGGACGGCGCGAAGGCCGTCGCCGAGATCACCTCGGCGGGCCACGAGGTGGCCAACCACTCCTACGGGCACGAGCCCTGGCTGCACCGGTACTCGCGGCGGCAACTGGAGAACGAGCTGGTCCGCACCGAGAACGCGATCGTCGCGGCGGGCGCGCCCCGGCCGGTCGGGTTCCGCGGTCCGGGCTACAGCGTGTCCCGGATGCTGTTGAAGCTGCTCATCGAGCGGGGCTACGCCTACGACGCGAGCACGCTGCCCACCTGGATCGGCCCGCTCGCCCGCGCGTACCACAACCGGGGAACGACCGCCGCGGAAGGAAGCCGCGGCCGCGAAGACCTGTTCGGCGGGTTCTCCCGGGTCGCCGCGCCGATCCACCCTTACCGGTGGGGCGACAGCGACCTGGTGGAGCTGCCGGTCACCACGATGCCCCTGGCCCGGGTGCCGATCCACGGGTCCTACCTGCTGTGGCTGCACGGGCTGTCGCCGAAGCTGGCGAAGGCGTACTTCACCACCGCGCTGCGGCTGTGCCGGGCGCGCGGCGTCGCGCCGTCGCTGCTGCTGCACCCGACCGACGTCCTCGACGGCTCCGAGGCCCCGGGCATGGAGTTCTTCCCCGGCATGACCGTGCCCGGCGCGCGCAAGGCCGAACTCCTGGGCTGGGTGCTCGCCGCGCTGCGCCGCCACTACGAGGTGGTCGGCACCGGCGAGCACGTGCGGCGGCTGCGGGCGGCCGGGCTGGACCGCGCCCGCGGCCTCGACCGCTGCGGGCCGGGCAGATGACCGTCCACATGGGACAGTTCGACGCGCCCGCCGCCGGGCTGCTGCGGTTTTCCGCCTGCGCGGTCGTGGCGACGGCCCCGGTCGAGGGCTATCTGATGGCGCTGCACCCGCACCTGGCCAAGGCGCCCGCGGCGGTGCTGGCGACGACCTGGGTGGCGGTGCGCGTGCGGCAGCGTCGGCTGCCCGCGCCGCACCCGGCGCACGTCGTGCTCGCCGTGCTCGCCGTCGTCCTGCTCACCACATCGGCGGTGCACGCCGCCGAGCCGTTCAGCACGCAGTACCTGCTGCGGTGGCTGCCTTTCCTGGCCATCACGGTGATCCTGATGGACGTGGCCGCCCGCGAGGCGCCGATCAGGACGCTGCTCGCCGCGGCGGTCGGCGGGGCCGCGGTCGCCGGGGCGGGCGCGCTCTACAGCATGGCCGCGCTCGGCGAGCCGCGGGCGACCGGGCCGCTGCACGACCCGAACGACCTCGCCTACGTGCTGGTCGCCGCCCTGCCCCTGACGCTCGCCGCGCTCCCGACCGGCGCCCGGTCCGGCGCGCGCCGGACCCTGGTGGCCCTGGTCGCCGCGGTCCTGGTCCTCGGGGCCGCGGCGACGTTCTCCCGCGGCGGCGCCCTCGCCGCGCTGGCCGCGGTCGGCTGGCTGCTGCTGCGCCGGACGCTGCGGGCGCGGGCGGTGGCGGTGGCCGGGCTCGCCATCGTCGCGGTCGGCCTGCTCGGAGCACTGCTGGCACGAGACGAGATCGCCCAGGCACTGCGGGAGAAAACGCACATCGCGGCGACCAATGTGGACACTCGGGAGCTGCGCTGGGCCGCTGCGGCGCGGATGCTGGCCGAGAACCCGGCCCTGGGCGTCGGCGCGGGCGGTTTCCGCAGCACGTACGCCGCCGCGTCGCACAACGCCGAACTCGACGAACAGGCCCCGGTCGCGCACAGCATGTACCTGGAGGTCGCCGCCGAACTCGGGCTCCCCGGGCTGGTGTCGTTTCTGGGGCTGGTCGCCGTCGCCGTCGTGGCGAGCGAGCGCGTGCTGCGGGCGGGCGAGCGACAGGTGATGGCCGCGGCGCAGGCGAGCCTGCTCGCCGTGCTCGTCGCGTCGGCTTTCCTGTCGCAGCAGTACTACCTGCCGCTGTGGTTCCTGGTCGCGCTGGTCTGCGCGGCCGATTCGCGTGTCCGGGAAGGACGGAGAGGAGGCGGCCATGCGCGTCTTGCAGGTGATCAGTGAAATGGGCACCGGCGGCGCCGAGGCGCTGGTGGTGGAGATGGTCCGGCGCGGCGTCGACTTCGGCTGGGAGTCCGCGGTCGCCAGCGGCGGCGGGCGCCGGGCCGAGCAGGTCCGCGCCGCGGGCGTGCCGACCTTCGACGTCCCGGTCGCCGCGCGCACCGCGCTGGGCATGCTGCGGGCGACGGCGGCCACCCGGGGGGCGCTGCGGCGGTTTCAGCCGGACGTCGTGGTCGCCCACAACGTCTCGGCGACGGCGGTGTCCCGGCTGGCGATGGCCGTCGCCGGGCGGCGGCCGCTGGTGACCGTGTTCCACGGCGTGGCCGAGAGCGACTACCGCGGCGCGGCCCGCGTCCTGACGCACGCCGCCGACCGGGTAGTCGCGGTGGCCGCGGTGACCGCGGGTCGGCTCCGGGCCGCCGGACTGTCCAAACCGGACATCACGGTGATCCGCAACGGGGTGACTCCCGTGCCAGCGGAAAGCGACCGGGCGCCGACCCGGGCCGCGCTGGGCCTCGCGCCCGAGGTCCCGGTGGCGCTGTGCCTGGCCCGGCTGGAACCGCAGAAGCGGCACGACGTCCTGCTGGACGCGTGGGCGCGGCTCGGCGGCGACGCGGTGCTGCTGCTCGCGGGCACGGGCAGCCTGCGCGAGCCGTTGGAGCAGCGGTGCGCGGTTCTGGGCCTCGGCGAGCGGGTGCGGTTCCTCGGCGACCGCGAGGACGTGCCCGCGTTGCTGGCCGCGGCCGACATCAGCGTGCTGACCAGCGACTGGGAAGGCATGCCCGTCGCCGTCCTGGAGTCGCTGGCCGCCGAGCGCCCGGTGGTCGCCACCGACGTCGACGGTGTGCGCGAAATCCTCGGGCGGGGCGGCGGGACGCTGGTGCCGCGGCGCGACCCGGCCGCGGTGGCCGCCGCCGTGCGCGCGCTGCTGTTCGACGCCGACGCCCGCCGCGCCGCGGCCGCCGCTGGCCTGGCCGTCGTCCGCGCCGAGCACGACCCGCACACCTTGATGAAGTCCTACGACGAACTGCTGCGCGCCGCCGCGTCCGGTGGCTCGCGATGACCGCGACAGCGACAACGGCGGCAAGCGCCACAACGCCGACGCCCGCCAAGGCCGCGGTGGCGCGGCCAAGCGGGCGGTCGCGCGACGGGTTCCGGCAGACCGTCGCGCTAAGCGTGCTGGTCGGACTCGTCGCCGGTGCGCTCGTGCTCTTCGTGGTCGGGATGCGCAACCCGCTCTACGAGGGGCGGGTCGGTTTGATCGCGAGCCCGGTGTCCGCGCAGTCCGGGTCGGCGGCGCAGTACGGCGAGGTCGTCTCGCTGGTGCTGCCCGCGCTGGTCGAACTCGCCCGGAGCCCGTCGGTGCTGGCCGAGGCCACCTCGCGGGTGCCGAACGGGCCGACCCCGGCGGAACTGGGCGCGAACATCTCCGTCGAGTTGGTGCCCGCGTCCGGCCTGGCCCGGCTCTCGGTCCGGGCGCCGTCCGCCGACGCCGCGGGCGCGCTGGTGTTCGCCCTCGCCGGGGCGATCATCGACGCGGACCTGTTGCAGCCGGTGAGCACCCTGCGCCTGCTCGACGACCGGGCCGACCTGACCCGGGTGGCCCCGGACTGGCCGCTGGTGATCGGGCTCGCGCTGGCCGCGGCGGCGGCGGCGGGCGTGGCGACGGCTGTCCTGCGCAACCTGCCGAGGTCCGGGCGGTCGGCGGAAGTCGACGCGGTGCGCGCGGCGCTCGACTCGGCCGGTCTGCGGCCCACCGCGGTCCTGCGCGGCGACGACCCCCGGCTGGTCGACCGGCTCCAGATGCTGTGCGCGGCGGCGGCCCGCCCGGCGAAAGCGCTTGCCGTGGTCCCGGAACTCGCCGACCGGGCGGAGTCGCTGAACCGGGAACTGGCGACGAGCACGGGCGGATCAGCCGAGGCCGAGCCAGCGGTCATCGCCGTGGCTCGGCGCGGGCGCGGACCGCAGGACGAGCTGGCCGCGACCGTGGGCGTCCTGCCGGTGAACACGGTCGTGGTCGCGGTGGTGCTGACGTGACTTTCCCTGGGGACAACGACAACAAGGCGGTGCGGCCATGACTTTCCGACTCCGTGCCCCTCGGCTGGGCGCGCCGCTGGTGATCACCGCGTTCATCGCGCTGGTGGGATTGGCGAACGCTTGGCGGGCGCTGGGCCCCGCGCTCACCGTGCCGACGCCGACCCTGGACAACCGGCCCGAGGAGCGCCTGCAGGACTTCCGCGACGCGCTGTACTTCCCGGTGCGCGAGTTCCTGGCGGGCGGCAACCCGTACGACCCGGCGGCGATGTTCGCGCACTGGCCGGTGCGGCAGAGCTTCAACCTCTACCAGCCGTACCACCTGGCCCTGCACCTGCCGTTCGCGCTGCCGGGGTACCGGGTGGGCGCAGTGGCCTTCTCCGTGGTGTCGCTGTTGCTGCTCGTGGTGCTCGCGTCCATGGCCGCGACCCGGTTGCGACCGCGGGTCCCGCTGCCGCTAGCCGCCGCGACGGCCGGGTTGGCGACGCTGCTGGTCGTCAGCCAGGTGGGCAAGGCCCAGCTCTACGTCGGCCAGGTCAACCCGCTGGTGGCGGTCGGGGCGGCGGGCGCGCTGCTGTTGCGCAAGAGCAATCCCCGGTGGGCCGCCGTGGCGCTGGCGCTGGCCTGGCTGAAACCGCAGTTCGGGCTGCCGCTGGCGGTGCTGCTGTTCGCCCGGGGCTCCCGGCGGGTCGTCCTGGCGGGCACGGCCGTCGCGGCGGCGGCCACGCTGCCGGTGGTGGTCCTGCTGATCGCGCGCGGCGGCGGAGTCGGGCCGTTCCTCGACGTGATCGCCGCGAACCTCGCGCACGCCCAGGAAACCGACTACGGCGCGGTGGATTCGCTTACCGCGCAACGGGTTGACCTGGCCGCGGTGCTGTTCCGGGTCACCGGCTGGCTGCCGCCCGCCGCCGAGGGGGCCGCCCTGGTCGCGGTGCTGGCGGTGAGCGCCATGCTGGTGCGGGCGCTCGACCGCGGGGGCGACCCGGACCACCTGGCGGTGAGCGACCTGCTCACCTGCCTCGCGGTGGTCGTGGCCGTGGTGCACCAGCCGGGCGACGTGCTGATCTCGTTCCCGGCCATGGCATTGGCCGCCGCCGTGTGGTGGCAGCGCAGGCGCGAGCGGCGGTGGCAGCCGCTCGGGTGGGCGGTGCTGACGCTCGCCGTGCCGTACGCGCACCTGCACGTCGTGGACGCGGCGATCGTCTCGGTGTTCGGGGAACGGGTGTCGGTCACCATCGACGGGGTGGCCGTGGTGGCGTGCTGGGCGCTGCTGGCGGGGTTGGCTGTGCGGCTGTCGCGGCGGTCCGCGGCCAAGGCAGGCCGATGACCGGGCGGCTGGCGGCCGCGGCGATGCGCGGGTCGCTGTGGCTGGCCGCGATCAACCTGGTGAGCAAGGGCAGCCAGGTCGCGGTCACGCTGACCCTGGCCGCCCACCTCGCTGAGGCCGACCTGGGCGCGGTGACGCTGGTGGTGGCGCTGGTGAACATCGCGCAGGTCGTGCAGGCCGCGGGCGTCTACGACGTGATCAGCCGGACCACCCGCGACCCGCTGCGGATGGCGGGCACCGTGCTCACGCTGAGCGTGGGCGCCGGTGTCGCGCTGGCCGGGGCGCTCGCGCTCGCCGCGCCGACCGTCGCGGCGGTGCTCGGCGCGACGGACGCAGCGCCGCTTATCCGGCTCGCCGCGCTCACCCTGCCGTTCACGGCGGCGGGCGGGGTGCAGATGGGCCTGATGCACCGCGAGTTGGACTTCCGGCGCAGGCTGTTGCCGGACGCGGGCAGCGCCGTGCTCGGCGCGGCCGTGACGATCGCGCTGGCCGCCGGTGGCGGCGGCGCGGTGTCGCTGGTGGTGGGCCTGCTGTGCGCCGCGGTGGCGCAGCCGCTGCTGGGGCTGCTCGCCGGTGCCCGGGTGCGGCCCCGCTGGGACACCGGCGCCGCGGGCGAGGCGCTGCGCTGGATCGCGGTCGTCGGGCCCGCCGCGATCGTGGCGACCCTGCTGATCAACCTGGACTATCCGGTGATCGGGCACGTGCTCGGGCCGGACGCGGTGGGCGTCTACTCGCTGGCGTACCGGATCGCGTGGATGCCCTACATCACCGGCGCGATCGTGCTCGGCGCCGTCGCGTTCCCGGTCTACACGCGACTGATCAGGACCGGGCGCCGCGCGGACCTGCCCGCGGCGGTGAGCCGCTTCACCCGAGCCGTCGCGGTGGTGACCGGCGGCCTGTACCTGGTGGCCGCGGTGCTCAGCGACCGGGTGGTGCTGCTGGGCGAGCGGTGGGCGCCGTCCGCGGGAGTGCTGGTCCTGCTGTGCGGCTACGGGCTCGCGATCAGCGTCGCGCACCTGTGGCACGAGGCGATCCGGGCGGCCGGGCATCCCCGGCTCTACCTCGCCCTGCTGCTCACCCACCTCGGCCTGCTGGTCGTGGCGCTGGTCCTGCTGACCCGCCACGGCGTGCTCGCCGTCGCCGCTGGCCAGGCCGCGGTGGCGGCCCTGCTGCTCGCGCTCACCTGGCTGACCCTGGTCCGGCTCGGGCTGGCCCCGGCCCCGCGCGAACTGGCGGGCATCGCGTTCGGCGTGCTCGGCGCCGCCGCGCTCGCCGCGCTGCCGGTGATCGCTCTCGACCGCGCCGGGGTCTTCGGCTCCCCCCGGTCGCTGGCCGGTTCGGCGGCCGCGGCCGCGGCGCTGCTCTTGGCCTATGTCCTCGGCGCCCTGCTGACCCAGCGGGGGGCCATTGGCGAACTGCGGCCCGCCCGGGTGCGCGCGGAGACGTTCGGAGAACAGCGGTGAAGATCGTGCACGTGTCCCAACCGGTCGACGCGGGCGTCGCGGCGGTGGTGCTGGCGCTGGCCGCCGACCAACAGGCGCGGGGGTGGCGGGTGGACATCGTCTGCCCGCCCTCGGGATGGCTGGTCGACCAGGCGCGCGAGCGCGGGCTGCGCACGCACCCATGGCGGGCGGGCAGGCAACCGGGGGTCCGGTCGGTGGCCGAGACGGCGAGTCTGCGGGCGCTGCTCCGGCGGCTCGGGCCCGACGTGGTGCACCTGCACAGCTCCAAGGCCGGGCTCGCGGGCAGGCTCGCGCTGCGCGGGCGGACGCCGACGATCTTCCAGCCGCACATGTGGTCGTTCCAGTCGCTCCAGGGGCCGCTGCGGCGACTCTGCCTGGGCTGGGAGAGGGCCGCTTCCCGCTGGGCGCACCAGGTGGTGTGCGTCAGCGACGACGAACTGGCCACCGGCCGGGCCGTCGGGATCACCGCGCCCGCCGAAGTGGTGTGCAACGGCGTCGACACCGACCGGCTGCGGCCTGCCGACCGAGCGGCGGCACGCGAACGGCTGGGGCTGCCCGCGGACGTGCCGCTGGCGGTCTGCGTGGGCAGGCTGGCCCGGTTCAAGGGGCAGGACCAACTGCTGACCGCGTGGCCGTCGGTCCTGGCCGAGGCGCCGCACGCCCGGGTCCTGCTCGTCGGCGACGGCCCGATGGGCCCGGTCTGGCGCGCCGAGCACCCGGTGGCGCGCGAGGACTCGGTGCTCTGGTGGGGGCACGGCGACGCGGCAGCGGAGTTCTACGCCGCAGCGGACGTGGTGGTGCTGCCCTCCCGCGCGGAGGGCATGGCCCTGGTCCCGTTGGAGGCCATGGCCTGTGGCCGCCCGGTCGTCGCCTTCGACGTGGGCGGCGTGCGCCAGAGCATCGGCGACGCGGGCGCGGTCGTGCCCCCCGGCGACACCCGCGCCCTGGCGGCCGAGGTGGCGGCCCGGCTCGCCGACCCGGACCTCGCCGCCGCCGAGGGCGACCGCGGCCGCCGCCGCGCGGTGGACCTGTTCGACCTGAGCCGCGTCGGCGACCAGTTCGCCCTGCTGGTCGACAAACTCGTCGGCGACCAGCGGGCCTAACCCATCTGACCGAAGCCCAGCAGCCAAGGGAGCCAGCATGACACCCAAGCCACGGGTCGCGTACCTGCTCACCCAGGACCGCGGCGGGCCGGTGGACGTGACGGTGCGGCTGGCCGGGGCGCTGCTCGCGGGCGGGGACGCCGAGGTGCGGGTGTTCGGGCCGACGCCCGCCCGGGACGCGGCGACGCTGGACGGCTGCCATGAGCCCCTTTCCGTGCCACACAAGGGAGATCTCGGCGCGAGTCGGCGGGCCAGGGCGGCGCTGCGCGCGTGGCGGCCGGACATCGTGCACGCCCAGGACCGGCGGGCCGGGCTGGTCAGCGCGGGCCTGCACCTGCTGCGCGGGGGCCCGCGGGCGGTGGTGCACACCTATCACGGCGTGCCCGACGACGTCGGCGAGGCGTGGTTCCGGGGCGGCCCGGGGGTGGGCCCGTCGCGGTACACCAAGGTGGTGCTGGCCGCGGACGCCGCGGTCGCGCGCGCGGTCAGCCGCACGGTCGTGCCCGCGTCCGCGATGGGCCGGTTCCTGCGCGAGCGGCTGCGCGTTCCCGGGAAACGGTTGGCGCACATCGACAACTGCGTCGACCTGCCCGCCTGCCACCCGCCCGCCGGGCCCGTGCGGCACCTGATGTTCGTGGGCCTGCTAGTGGAGCGCAAGGGAATCCTGCACCTGCTGCGGGCGCTGGCGACCCCGGCTGTCCTGCCACCCGACGCGACGCTGACCGTCGTCGGCGACGGCCCGCAGCGCGCGCTGGCCGAAGAACTCGCGGCCCGGCCGCCGTTGGCCGGGCGCGTCCGGTTCCTCGGCTTCCGCACCGACGTCGCCGACCTGCTGCGGCAGGCCGACGCGTTCGTCCTCCCGTCCACTCTGGAGCAGCAGCCGCTGGCCGTGGCCGAGGCGATGGCGGCGGGCAAACCGGTGCTGGCCACCGACACCGGCGGCGTCGCCGACATGCTCGCCGTCGACGGCGCCGCCCGCTACCTCGCCGCGCCCGGGGACGTCGCCGACCTCGCGGCCCACCTGCGCGCCCTCTTCGCCGACCCGGACCCGGGCACCACCGGTCGGCTGCTCGCCGCGCACGCCCGGACCCGGTTCAGCCCCGAGGTCTGCGCCCGACGCCACTTGGCGCTGTACCACGACCTTCTCGGCTGACGCCCCCGGTCACGGCGCGGGCTGCGGCCTGACCAGAACGACGCCGTCCGCGCCCGGCAGTTCCACAGTGGACACCGGCTCCCCGTCCAGGGTGACCAGGCCCTCAGGCGGTGTGAGAGTGGCGGTGACCCCGGTCGGATTGACCGCGACCCACCCGTTGTCGAACGCCCGCGTCCAGACGCCGGAGGGCTCCCGAATGGCGACATCGATCGCCGAACCCAGGCCGGACTGCTGCAACGGCGACCATTCCGGCTGGTGATAGTCCACAGTGGTCGCCGGGGTCCAGCAGGTCATCGGGCCCGCCAGCAGGGCGGCGCTGGCGTACCCGGCGCGTTCCTCGCGCCCGCCCTTCACCCGGGTCACCAGCAGCAGCCAGGACTCCCCCAGCGCCGCCTGGGCGCGCAGTTCCTTCCATTCGTTGCCACGAAAGGTAAGCAGCTCGCCGTTGCCGCCGTCGTCGCGGAAGCCGAAGTTCTCCTCCATCGCGCCGCCGTAGCGGGAATGCGCGGTCCACCGGCCGGGGTTGAGGTGCGACTCGGACACGTTGGGCACCAGGATCTTCCCGGCCTTCTCCAGCGCGTCGCCCGCGGCGAGCAGCAGGCCGTCGAGGCCGTCGCGCAGCAGGCGGTCGGTCTCGGGGTAGGACGCGGTTCCCCGCAAGATCGCGGCCGAGTAGTGCCGGAGGGTGTTGAAGTCGTTGTCGGCGAGCACCCCGTCCCAGCCCTGCGCCACCACCTCGGCGACCACGGCGTTGGCCCACGCCTGCTGGTAGGCGACGTCCCACACAGCCATCTGCCAGTGCTTGGGGTAGCCGTTCCACTCGATGCGCCTGTCCTCGGTGTCCACCGCGAACCACTCCGGATGCTCCCGCTCCGCGGCGTTGTAGCCGATCCCGCTGGGCAGCCACTGCGCGTCGGCGTCGCCCTCCACCGCGCCCGGGTAGTTGCGCGTGCTGGAGAAGTCCTTGTAGACCAGCACCTTGATCTGCGGGTTGAGCTCGTGCAGCCGCTTCATCGCGGGGATTTCCTGCGCGTTGAGGACCACCACCCGGTAGCGCTGGGCCGCGTCCGCGAGTTCGGTTTCGGTCGGCGAGTCGCCGATGGCGTACCACCACGCGCACGGGGCGCTCGGCTTGGGCGGCTCGGGCGGCGACGCCGCGCCGACGGTGCCGCTCGCGCACGCGGTCTGGATCACCAGGATGGCGGCGACGGCGAGGCGCAGCCCGCGCCGCAAACCCGAGGGCAGTCTCATGGGCGGACCCGGCGAAGCAGCTCTCCCACGGTGAGGAACAGGATCTTCGCGTCCAGCCAGAGCGACCAGTTCGCGATGTAGTAGTTGTCGTAGCGGGACCGGTCGGCGATCGAGGTGTCGCCGCGCAGGCCGTGCACCTGGGCCAGGCCGGTGAGCCCGGTGGGCACCCGGTGCCGCGCCCAGTACAGCTCGTGGATGGCCGAGAACTTCCGCACGAAGCCCGGCCGCTCCGGGCGGGGCCCGACGAAGGACATGTCGCCGCGCACGATGTTCCACAGCTGCGGCAGCTCATCGAGAGAGGTGCGGCGCAGGAACCGGCCCACCGGGCCGACCCGGGCGTCGCCGTCCATGGACCACCGGGTCTGCGAGTCGTCCTCCTTGCCGGGGCGGACGCTGCGCAGCTTGTAGAGCACGAACGTCCGGTCGTCCATGCCGACCCTGGTCTGCTGGAAGAACATCGGGCGGCCGCTTTCCAGCAGCACCGCCAGCGCGCACAGCGCGATCACCGGCGAGAGCGCGACCAGGGCGACGGAGGCGAGCACCACGTCCAGCCCGCGCTTGATCCACCAGCTCGGTCTGCTGGTGGGCGCGGTCCGCAGCCGCACCAGCGGATAGCTGCGCAGCCGGTCGATGTCGGGGCCGTCCTGGTAGAGCTCGTACATCCGCGGCACGACCAGGGTGGTGCAGCCGTGCCGGTGCGCGGTGACCGCGGCGGCGACCACCGGGGAGTCGCGGGCGTGGGAGAACGCGAGCACCACCGTGCCCACCCGCAGGCGTTTGATCGCCGCCGCCAGGTCGTCCTCCAGCAGGTCGACGGGCAGGGACACCGGGTCGCGCAGTGGTTCGGGGTCGATGAACCCCACCGGGCGCAGGCCGAACTCCGGGTGCGCCAGCATGGAGCCAGCGAGATCGATGCCGACCTTGCCCGCGCCGACGACGATCGAGCGGTCGCAGCGGCCCAACCGGCGGCGCGCCCAGCGCCCGAACGTGAACACGCAGATCCGCGCTGGCTCGTCGACCAAGGCGAACAGCAGCACGGCCCACTGCGCGGGCGAGCCGGTGCCGTCACCGTGCCCGCTCACCAGGATCACCAAGGTGACCAGGCCGAAGGCGATGGCGGTCGCGCTGACCGAGCGGGGCAGGTCGTGCAGCCAGGACAGCCACAGGCGCCTGCGGTAGAGCCTGCCGCTGGCGCGCGCGCCCACCAGGAGCACGCCCACCACGACTGTCCATTCCAGACTCAGCGCGAGCGTCCGCGCGGCCACCGTCAGCGCGACCAGGTCGACCGCGACGAGCAGCACCGCGACGGCGTTGACCCGGGCCAGCAGGGCGTCCAGCCAGGACCCGTCCGGCGACTTCTCCCGCAGCCGGGGCCGCCGCCGCGGCTGCGCTGGCGGGGACGCCGCGGTCTGGGCGGTGTCGATGCCGATCATCGGAGGCCACCTCGATCCGCCAAGCCCGGCGCCGGATGCGCGCATGGCCTCGGCCGTCCTGGTGGAGTCACGCCTTTACCACGACACGGCCACGACATTGCGCGACGTCCTTTCGTTCGCTGGCCCGCGGAAAAACCCCGATGCGGCGTCCGTTCGCCGAGTGCCGGGCCACGCGTGGGTTTCTCGACATGACGAACGCCGATGACGCGCCCGGACATCAGACTATGCCGCGGCCGAAAACGGGGATGACACCGGGACAATCGCCCACATCGACCCGCCCACATCGACCTCCCTTGACGATCATCCGCCGCGGCACGCCCGATCATATCGAGGCGGCCGAATCCCAGCCCGCCGAAGGACACCACTCCTTCGGATACACCCGATGAGGTAGTAATCCGGGAAGATCGGCCGACAACTACGCCTTCAATCCGCACCGCACCCCACCGTCCTACCTGGACTTCACCTATTCAGGTGATCCACTTTCAGCGTTCCGTGATCGCGGGTTCGGCCGAGAAATCACACCCACGCGGGATCACCGTAAAGAAACCCGGACAACCTGCCGAAGAGTTGCTGACGAGCAGGCCGAGAAATCGGGACACCACGCCAGGTGGAGGAATGTGAGGGCCTATGCCGCTCGACAAGACTGTGCTGCCAGAACTGTCGGAGGCGACGGACCCGCGGACGGCCGCGGTGCCGCGCGCCCGGCGGCCGGGCGAGACCGGCGGCACCGCGCACGTGGTCCTGCCCGCCTACAACGAGGCGGACTCGCTGCCGCCGCTGCTGCTGCGGCTGGCCAAGGTGGCGCGGGCCGAGAAGCTCACCGTGTGGGTCGTGGACGACGGCTCGGCGGACGACACCGCGCGCGTCGCCGCCGCGGGCGCCCCCGGCCTCGACGTCCGGCTCATCCGGCACCCGGTGAACCTCGGCCTGGGGCAGGCGGTGCAGTCGGGCCTGCGGGCGGTGCTTGAGGCTGCGGCCGCCGACGACATCGTGGTGGTCATGGACGCCGACGACACCCACGACCCCGGCCTGATCACCGCGCTGCGCGCGCGGATCGCCGCGGGCGCGGACGTCGCCATCTGCTCGCGGTTCGTCGACGGCGGCGACGACCGGACCGCGCCGCCGCTGCGCAGGCTGCTCTCCCGGGGCGCGGCGGTGCTGTTCCACCGGGCCCTGCGGGTCGAGGGCGTGCGCGACTTCACCAGCGGCTTCCGCGCGTACCGGGTCAGCCTGCTCGCCCGGGCGAGCAAGCACTGGGGCGAGCGGCTGATCGAGGAGCAGGGCTTCGCCTGCATGGTGGAGCTGCTGCTCAAGCTGCGCCACTGCGACCCGGTGATCACGGAGGTCCCGCTGCGCTTGCGCTACGACCGCAAGCAGGGCGCGAGCAAGCTGCGGCTGCGCCGCACGATCACCCAGTACGTCAAGCTCCTGGTGCGCGACCGGCTCGCGCCCGCCCCGTACTGGACGCTGTGAGCGGCTGGTGGACGCCACGAATCAGGTGACGGTCATCGGCGGCGGAATCTGCGGGCTCGCGGTGGCGCACCGGCTCGGCCGCGCCGGGGTGCCGGTGACCCTGCTGGAAAGCAGCGACCAGCTCGGCGGCCTCGGCACGTTCTTCCCAATGGGAGACCGCTGGGTCGAGCGGTTCTACCACTGCGTGATGCCCTCGGACACCCACCTGCTCCGCCTGCTCGGCGAACTGGGCACCGGCCAGGACGTCGCCTGGCGGAACACCCGAATGGGCATGATCGTGGCGGGCGCGCGGTACCCGTTCAACACCGCCCGCGACCTGCTGCGGTTCACCCCCCTGCCGCTGCCACACCGCGTCCGCCTCGGCGTGGCGTCGCTACTGCTGCGCAGACTGGGCCGAGGCAAAGACCTCGACAACATCCGCACGGAAGACTGGCTACGCGGCCTCTACGGCGACACCGTGTGGGAACGCCTGCTGGCCCCCATGTTCGGCTCGAAGTTCGGCCCATCCTGCGGCGACGTGCCCGCGCTGTACCTGTGGCAGCGCCTGGGCCGGGAGAGCAACGTGGCCACGCGCGGCTACCCAGTCGGGGGTTACAAAACGGTCATCGACCGCCTCCAAGCCTCCATCGAGACCACCGGCGGCACAATCCGCCTCAACACCCCCGTACTCGCCCTGCGCGACACCGGCTCCGGCATGGAAATCACCCTGCCCCACGGCGAAACCATCGAAACCGGCCACGTGGTCTCCACCGTGCCCCTCCCCCTACTACGCACCCTGGCCGACGCCCCCCTGTCCGCCCGCCTCCCCACCACCCAACTGCCCTACCAGGGCGTCGTGAACGCCCTGTTCTTCCTACGCAGACCCCTCTCCGGCCACTACTGGGCCCCCGTCCTGCACTCGCACACCGAATTCGACGGCGTAGTGGAAATGTCAGCCCTATCCGGCCCAGAAACCTACGGCGGCAAACACCTGGCATACGCCATGCGCTACACCGACCGAGAATCCCCCCTATACCAAGAAGACGAGTCAACCATCGCCCAACGCTGGACAACCCACCTACTGCGCCTCTACGCCGACCTCCCCCTGACAAAAGAAGACATAGCGGAGGTCAAAATCTTCAAGGCCCCCTTCGTGGAACCGGTATACCCCTTGGGCTACCTAACCCGACGCCCCACAATCAAAGTCCCAAACACCCCCCTACTACTGGCCACCACAGCCCACGTCTACCCAGAAGTAACAAGCTGGAACTCCAGCGTAGGCCTAGCCGAACGCGTGGCGACCACACTGTTGGCAACCTTGAACCGCACCCCCACCACAACAAAAACCTAACTAACTTAACTAACCTAACCTTTTCATCTGCGAGGCCAAGAAGCACACCCGCCTTCCGCCCAGGCCGCACCCAACGCTGCCAGGTGCTCGATGGGGTGGAGTGGTTTCTTCGGGGGAGAAGGAAGATCGCTAAGCTGGCTCCGCGCGTGTGAGGCCGAAGGCATCCCACCCGTCTTTCACACGGCGATCTTCCTTCGTAGGGGCCCCGAAGAAACCACTCCACCCCATCGAGCAGACAGCAAAGCCAACTCACACCTCAGGCGAGTAATGCCGAGGAGACCCCCGCTCCCCCACCGGCGGCAGATTACGACGCGGAGTCTCCACCAACGCCGCGTCAGCAGCCAAAACCCCCCACTCCCGCCGCCACCCAGCCCGAGCCCGAGGATGATACCGCCGCTCAAACGGCACAACCCGAAACACACCCCCAATCACCCGCCCAACCACCCAATGCACCCGAGCATCAAAAGCGGACCACGAATACCCCAACCGTTCCCGAATCACCGGCTCATACATCCCCACCGTGAGCCACAAAAACCCCCGCCCCACCAACACCCGCACACCCCGCCACACAACATCAGGCACCCACCTCACCGGCTTCGCCAGCCCCCCGAGATCCAACACAGCCCGCGTCGCCTGGTTGACCTCCAACACCTCACCGCACATCCGATCCCAGTAAGCCTGAAACTCGGCCCAAGACCCCGGCACCGACCTCATACTCATCCCATAAAGCCGATACCACTGCACATGCTCGTCGAACAACCGAACCCGATCAGCCTCACTCAGCCCACCCATGAAATGCTCCGCCACCCGAAGAACCCCGACGAAGAACGTCGCATGAGCCCAGTAGAAGGTGTCCGGGTCAAGCGCGTGATATCGCCGACCGTGTGAGTCCACCCCTTTGATCGTCTCGTGGTACCCGCGAACCTGCCGCGCCGTCTCCACCGCCCGAGGGCCGTCGTACACGACCCCGCCGATCGGGTAGAGCGAACGGAACAGCCGCTGCCAGCGTTCCTCGAAAAACCGTGAGTGTTCCGAAACGCCCGCCCCGAGACCAGGGTGCATGTTCTGCATCGACCCCGCCCACAGCGCGGTCAGCATCCCCCGCCAGTCGCCGAAGTACTTCCAGGTCAGCGAGTCCGGCCCGAGCGGTGTTGGTTCGTCGGTTCGCGACATTCGCGGGCTCCGTTCACGGCGGACAACTGACTACGGTCGTTGTCAGACTAGGATGGGTCGAGTGCCGAGTCAACGAGCCGCCGACCGCACCTGGGGCGGCACGACCATGACCGACCGCAAGGCCGCCCGGCGCCTGCGGCTGCTCGAAGCGGGGGTCGACCTGCTCGGCGCGCCCGAGGGACCCGCGCTGAGCGTGCGCGCGGTGTGCAGGCGCGCCAAGCTCACCGAGCGGTACTTCTACGAGAGCTTCCCCGACCGCGACGAACTCGTCCTCGCGGTGTACGAGCACGTCGCGGCCAGCGCGCGCCAAGCCCTGGTCGACGCCGTGCGGTCCAGCCCGCCCGACCCGCAGGCACTGGCCAGTGCCGCGGTCACCGCCTTCGTCGAACTCATGGTGGACGCCCCTCGGCGCGGCCGCGTCCTGCTGCTCGCCCCGCTGACCGACCCGGCGCTGTCCAGCCGGGGCATGGCCCTGCTGCCCGCGTTCGCCGCGCTGATCCGGGAGCACCTGCCCGAGGACGAGTCGGAGACCGAGCGGGAGATGACCGCGATCGGGCTGGTCGGGGCGCTGACGCACCTGTTCTCCGCGTATCTCGACGGCACGCTCGCCGTCGACCGCGATGAGCTTGTGGATCACTGCGTGCGGCTGCTGATCCGGGCCTGAGCTGGTTTCGGCGCCCGCGGCGCTGGGAAGTCCGGCGGAGAGATGCAGACTTTCCTGCCGTATCCGGATTTCGTGGCCAGCGCCGCCGCGCTCGACCGAGGCAGACTCGGGAAGCAGCGGGTGGAGGCGGTGCAGATTCTGCGCGCGCTCGTGTGGCCGGTGTACGGGTGGAAGCATCACCCGGCCGTGGCCATGTGGCGCGGTTTCGTGCCCGCGCTGGTGCTGTACACCGCCGCTGTCTGTCGCCGGTGGACGGACCTGGGGCACGCGGACTCGGTGCTGGCGCAGGCTTTGGCGTTCACCGACGGGCGCCTGCCCGAACCGGATCGGCTCGCCGCCGAGGGGATGCTGCCACCGTGGCTGGGTGAACCGGCGGTGCATCTGAGCCATCAGGCTTCGTTGCTGCGCAAGGATCCTGGGCATTATCGCCCGATCTTCGGCGACGACGTGCCGGATGACCTGCCCTACGCCTGGCCGTCATCGGTGTATCCGCGGTGGCCGTTGCGGCGGGGGCATCCGCACGCGCTGCCGTTGCCCGCCGCGCTCGACCTGGTGGGGATCGCCCCGCCGGACGAGGCCGAGTCCGCCGCGCTGGATCAGGTGCTCGCCGGGCGCAGTGCCGTGCTCGCGGGAACCGATCCCGTGCGGCTGGCGGGAATCGGGCTGCTCGCGGGGCTGTGCACGCCGGGCCGGACCGCCTGGGTCAGTCCGCTGCCGCTGCCTCGGGTGGCGCACCCCGGGCCCGCGCCGGTGGTCGGCCCCGACTACGGCGGCGGTCGGCAGCCGGACGCCGAGGCCATCGCCGCCATGCGCGCGGAATGCGCGGCCACTCCGGACTTCGCGTTCTTCCGGGAAGGCTCGGTCGACGGTTTTCCGCCGGACGCCAACCTGGTTGTGCTGGACCGCGTGCGGATGCCTGTCGACCGGCCCGCTCTCAGCCTGGTCGTGGCGGGCTGACGGACTCAGTCCTCCGATGGCGGGCGTTGCGGGGCGGCCAGCCAGGCAGGCGCTATGCGGGTGGTGGGCGGGGCGCCCAGGTCGCGGGGGCGGTAGCCGTTGGGGTAGCCGGGATAGGTGCGGTTGCGCGGATCGTGGGACAGGCGTGACACCGTGCGCGGTGGTAGGTAGCGCACTACCGCCGAGCGGGCGCGCAGGGCGCGGCGGGTCGCTTTCCCGAGCCAGGCGGGGGCTGCTGGGAAGTCGAAGGCGGCCAGCATTTGCTTGCTCAGCAAACCGTGCACCGCCTGGCGGACCAGGGGGCGGACGGGCGGCCAGTACCAGGAGCACATGAGCTCCCGGGTGTGGACGCCGATTCGCCGGTTGGTGTCGCTGTAGCGGAAGTTGGCGCGCTCATAGTCCACTTTGAACTGGCGGAACTCGGCGTAGTCGGCGGGGATGTCGCGGATGCCCATGCGTTTGCCCACCTCGCGGTAGAAGTGGAAGGCCGCTGTCCGCTCGTGGTCGGACAACGGGCGCCAGCCGAACTCGTCAATCCAGTCGATGGGCTCGTAGATGAAGGTGGTCAGGACGTAGCGCATGTCTTCCGGGCTGATCCGGAATCGTCCATGGGCGCGGTTGATGACGCGCAGCGCCTCCCGGCCGCGGGGCGACTCGTAGCCGTGCTCGGCGATCTCGGCGATCAGCAGCGCGGTGTCGTCATAGCGGCGTTGGGGGCGGTTGGCGAACTCGCCGGTGGCGTCGAGCAGGGCGGAGATGCTGGGCACGCAGTAAGTGCGGAAGAGGGCCAACTCCAGGGCGCGCTGGTAGTCCCAGGGGAACTCGTAGCCCGCGGTGATCCGGTAAATCTCCTGGTGGTCGGCCACCGGGTCCAGTGCCTCGATCCGGCACAGCCAGGCGTGCCTGCGGTCGGTTCTCGCGCTGCGCATGGCGCCTCCTTGCGACCCGCGACGCTGACTCGGCCGCCGGAGCGGTCACCCGATGCTACCGGCCGGGGACAGGGGCCCGCCGTCAGTTCTGGCCGGGTTCGTCGGCCAGGCTGACGAACCGCACCGCCGCGGCGGACTCGGCTGGCGGGGGCCAGTTCGCTATCGCGTCCTGGTTGCGGATGGGCTGCCAGGTCACGACGATGTTGACCCGGCGACGGAGTTGGCCGATCAGCCGCTCCAGGAAATGGCGGACCTCTGTGCCGTCGAACGGGTCGGCGGTGGCGAGGAACGACATGGCGCCCCGGTTGGACACCGCCTGCAACACGCTGACATCGGGCCAGCCGGTCTCGTCGTGGCTGGGGAGGCCGGAGCGGCCCGCCAGCCAGCGGGGGCTGCCGTAGCCGACCCAGACGACCTCGGCTCCGGACAGCCAGGCCCGCCTGGCCTCGGGGAGCACCGGGGTGTTGGCGGCGGCGACGGCGTTGCGGGCGCGCAGGGTGCGCAGCAGGTCCTGGGGGCAGGGCAGGCCCCAGCGGACCAGGTAGTTGCCGACCGTCGTTGCCCCGAGCATCACCAGGAACTCGCGGTTGATCAGCTCGGTGACCGCCTGGCGGGTCCACACCTGGTACCGCAGGCCGACCGCGTCGGGAGTGCGCCGGGCGATGGTGCCCGCGACCCACAGCTGCTGGGCGGTGGTGAGGGCGAGCTGCTCACCGGGTCTGCGGCCGCGCCGGGCGGGCACGAACGCGTTGTCCCCCCGGTTGCGGTACTCGCGGACCCACACGCCGACCGTCTGGCGGGACACCCCGAACAGCCGGGCGACCTCCACCTGGGCGGTGCCCGCCTCGACCGCGGCGACGACCCGCTTGCGCAGCTCGACCAGCGCGTCGGACGGCAGGCCCCGCGCGTCCCCCGCGGCCATCGGCATCGGCTGGTGCATACGCCCCCCTCATCTGGTGCAGGCCCAACGAGCGGCCAAGACCTCCGGATATGGCATGGATTCGCATGTCATCTGGTGTTTACAGGCACCCGCAGGGTGGTCTGGTCGATGGCGGTGGTGCGGACCACCACCGCCAGTTCCCACTGGCCCGGCATCGGCATGGCGATCTCGGAGGAGATGTAGTGCGACGGGCCGCCGCTGGCCAGCGGCACGGCGATCGGGCCGATGTCCGCCGAGGGCAGGCGCAGCTCCGCGCGCACCTCGGGCACCTTCTTCGGCTGGCCCGCCGGGTCGAGCACGACCAGGTGCAGCTGGTTGGGGCCGACCTTCGCCGGGGTCAGCACGAACGCCACCTGGCCCTTGCCGTGGAGACCGCCCGCGTCGAACGGGATCGCCAGCGACACCGGCCCTTCCGCTGCCCCGGCTAGCGGCGGGTTGCGCTCCCGGTCCTGCTCGGCGCGCGCGGGCTCGGTGCCGACCAGGGACACGGTCACGGTGAGCAGCAGCGCGCCGATGGCGACCTCGGCCATGACCAGCTTGCGGAACCGGCCGACCTCGCCGGTCTCCGGGGCGCGCTTGGCCTTGCGCTTGTCGGTGACGGTCACGACCTCGAACCCGTAGTGCCCGCGCACCCACCGGCGGGCGAGCGCGCCGCTGGCGAGCAGCACCGCGACGAGGCCGACCTTGCCCAGCAGGTACCAGCCGTAGGTGGTGCCGAACAGCGCGGAGACCGTGCCCACCTGCCGCCAGGTCTGGTAGAGCCCGGTCACCACGACCACCGCGACGCACACCCCGGCGACCGTGGAGAACCGCGGCACGGCGATCCGCATCGCGTTGGCGTCCCTGGAGCGCAGCAGCACGGCCAGCGCGGGCAGGCCGCCGAGCCACACGCTCGACGCGGTGAGGTGGGCGATGTCGATCGGCACGGACAGCGGCGCGAGCCCGCCCGCCGCGCCGTGCGCCACCAGGCTCCAGGTCGCCGCGAGGGCGACCGCGCCGCCCAGGACGACCGCGCCCCGGCGGAGGCGCGCCCGGGGATGCGGGTCATCCTCGGCGTGCTCCTGGCGCAGGAAACGGATGACGAAGACAGCGGCGACGGCCAACAGCACCAGGCGCGCGGCCAGACTCAGGCCGATCCGGCTGCCCAGGGTCGTCCCGATCAGGCCGGGGTCGACCAGCGAGCCCAGCGTCCGGCCGCTGGCGTAGGGCCCGTAGAGCAGCAGGGCGAGCACGGTCGCCGCCGCGGTCGTGGCCAGGCCGACCACAGCCAGCCGCCGCCCGCCGCGCCGGGCGGCCAGCGCGGGCCAGCACACCGCCGCGACGAACGCGGCGCCGACCAGCAGGGCGAGCCCGGCGGTGGCCAACCACCGGGAAAGTCCATAGAGGACGGTCACGGTCCCGTCGCCGCCCTGGTCGCCCCCGGCCCCGACCGCGGCGGGCGCGGTGGCCTCGCGGACGCTGAAGGTGAACGCGCCCTGCACCGGGTGGGTGTCGGCGGAGACAACCCGCCAGGCGACGGTGTGCGTGCCGTTGGGCAGGGTCTCGCCCACCCGGACCGTGATGGTGTCCTGCTTGCCGTCGCGGTGTTCTGGCTTCCCGATCCCGCCGACGTCCTTGCCGCTTGGCCCGATCACCCGGACGCTGGCCAAGCCGAGGTCGACCGGTTCGCTGAACCGCAGGGACACCTCCCCGGGCGAGTCGCCGAGGAGCTGCCAGCCGCCGGGGGTGGTGGACAGCAACACCGCGTGCGCCGCGGCGGGCGCCGGGTTGGCGATCATCGCCAGCAGCGCGATCAGGAGGGCGGTGAACACCACCCGGGCACGCGGCAGCCGGACCGGAACGGGCATGGCGACTCCCTGCTGCACGTGGATCAGACCTGTTCCCGCTGCCTGCCGGTGGCCGCGACGACGGCCTCGACCGGGGCGGGCGGACGCGGTCCCGCCGCCCGCCGCCTGGCCGCGGGCAGCACCGCGACGCAGGCGGCGAGCGCGCCGAACGCCGTCACCAGAGCGACCACGCCGAGCACCCGGGCGAGCGGGTCGGTCCCGTCCGCGACCGCAGGCGCGGCAGGCACGTGGACCGCCAGCACCGGCGCCGGAAACTCCGGCTCCGGCTCGCCGGAGCGCCCGACCTCGATCCAGCGCACGACCTCGCCGTCGGAGTAGGTCTGCAACGCCTTGAAGACCAGGCCGTCCACCCCATGCGGCAGCGGGCCGAAGGACACCGGGAACTCGACGAACTCGCCCGGCTTGACCTCCCCGCCCTGCCAGGTGATCGACTCGACGCCCTCGGTCAGGGTGCCGCCGTGGCCGTGGCCGTGGATCGGCGCGTCGAGCTTGCGCGTGGTGACCGTCGCCGTCCACCCCGGCACCGGGGCCACCGACACCTTCCCGAACGGGTGGTCCGCCGGGAAAGTCACCTCAAGGCGGGTGGTCGAGGCGTCCGCGCGCTCGTTGGGCACCCGGAAGGCGGCCTTGGTGTAGCCGCCCGGCTCGGGGTTGTCCGCGGTCACCGTGACGTGCGCGACGGCGGCCTGCGCTCCGGCGAGAAGCGCCGCGCCCGCGACGAACGCCACGACCGAGCCGCGGAGCATCGCTGACACAACACGTGGCATGGGATCGGCCTTTCGTTTATCCGGCGAGTCGGTAGGTGCTCAGCCCTGCGGGTGCTCTTCCTTGTGCGCGGCCCCGGCTCCGGACAGGCCGGGCAGCGGGAGCTGGGGAAGCGGCAGGTTGGGCAGCGGAAGCTGCGGCAGCCCGGGGACCGACGGCGGGATCTGCGACAGGTCCGGCAGCCCGACCGCGGGCGGGTCGACGTGCAGGATCGAGACCAGGCCGGTCATGCCCTCGTGGGTCTCGGAGTGGGAGAAGATGTGGCAGTGCAGCATCCACTTCCCCGGCACGGTGGGGGTGAAGATGATGTCGAAGGTCTGGCCGACGCCGACCAGAAGCGTGTCCATGCGCTGCGGGAACGGTGTTCGCAGCCCGTCTTGGGCGACGACTTCGAAGAATCCGCCGTGCAGGTGCATCGGGTGGATCATCTCCGGGCCGGTGCCGATGATCCGGAACCGCACCCGCTCGCCGACCCGGGCGCGCAGCGGCACGGTGGCGGGGAAGCTCTTGCCGTTGATGACGAAGCCGAGCGCGCCGTCGCCGAGCATGATCCGGTAGTCGCGGTCGGCGTGGATGTCGCCGAGCCTGGGCACGATCTCCAGTGAGCCGTAGACGCCTCGGCTCTCCTGGTCGCCGTGCATGTGCGAGTGGTACCAGTGGCTGCCGGTGCTGATCGCGGTCCACTCGTAGGTGTAGCTCTGGCCCGGGTCGATCAGCAGCTGGGTCAGGCCGGGCACGCCGTCCTGGCTGTTGGGCAGGACCATGCCGTGCCAGTGCATGGAGGTGCCCTCGTCAAGCAGGTTCTTGACGATGAAGCGAAGCTTGTCGCCCTCGTTGACGCGGATGGTCGGGCCGGGGATCTGCCCGTTGATCCCGTATCCCTTCTTCACCGAGCCGGGTTTGGTCTCCCACTGCATCGGCGCGACGGTCAGCTCGAAGACCTTGACGCCGTCGACCAGGCGCCACTCGGCCAGCTTGGTGCCGTCGTGCAGGTCCTCGCCGCCGCCGGACTGGGCGGGCGCGGTGGCGGCGACCGGCGTCGGGGACAGCGCGGCGGCATCGGCTGTGGTGTCCATGGACGGGTTCATCGCCGAACTCGTGAGCAGCCCGCCGGACACCGCGATCACCGCCGCGGCCAGGACCGCGACCGGCTTGATCGTGGACGTGCGCAACCACTGGGGAGAACTCATGGCTTTCCTTTTCCTTCGACCGGACCGGACGGTCGGGGAACCGCCGTGACGGCGGTCCCCCGACCTGGGTTTATCCGGTGGTTACGAGCACTTGGTCGCGAAGGCGACCGGGTTGCGCTGCTTGCAGGTCAGCTGGTCGTTGACCTTGTTGCTCGGCACGCGCTGGACCCAGCCCTCGTAGGCCAGCGGAATCGCGAGGACACCCTGTCCACCGAATCCGGGCCACTTGGTGATGGTTCCGTCGTTCTTGGTGCCGGTGCCGCCGTCGAGGACCATCTTTCCGACCACGGACGCGTCCTCAGGGTTGCCGTCACCGTTGGGGTCGGGGTCGACCACCGAGAGGGTGTTGGCGAACTTGCTGGAGACGTAGGCGTAGTAGCCGCCGCCCTTCTTGGCGCCGTAGTTGATGCCGTGGCATCCGGCGTCACAGGGCAGCCACTTGACGATCTCGTCGGTCTTGGGGTCGATCACGGTGATGTTGGAGCTCAACGTGTTCGCGACCAAGAGCGCCGAGTTGTCCGGGGAGACCGGGAGCTGGATCGGCAGGCCACCGAACGGACCGGAGGCGCCGGCCACCGGGTCGTAGCTGGACCACAGATCGATGCTCTTGTACTTGGACTTTCCGCCGCCGTCGACACACGCGTCGCCGTAGTTGGAGATGCACGACACGGTGGCGCCGAGGAAGTCGGCCATGTACGTCTTGTCGCCGGACGGGGTCATGCCCGTCGCGATCGGCAGTTCGCCGGTCTTCTCGTGCCGGATGTTTCCGGTCGGGATGTCGACGAGGGTGGCGTTGTACAGGTTGACGTTCGGCGTCGCCATGATCTTGGCGTCACCGGTCATCCAGTGCGCGTGCGGGTGCGCGATCTTCTCACCCGGGTTGCTCACCGTCAGCCTGCGGTCGATCTTGGTGCCGCCCGGGGCGACCTCCATGACCGAGCCACCGCCGTTGATGGCGACGTGCAGCTGGTCCGTGTCGGTCCGGCTCATCACGTGCGACGGGTCCGGGCCGACCTGGATCCGCCGGATGAGCTTGCCGCTCGCCCGGTCGAAGACGTCCATCTTGTCCGAGAACCACTCGTTCGCGTAGATGACCGTCTCGTTCTTGTCGGTCCACATGTTGTGCGTGTTGTTCATGTTGATCTCCGGAGCGGAGATCTTCTGCTCAACCGACCAGTTCTCGGTGTTGACCTTGGTGATCGAACCGGTCTTGGTCTTCTCGGCGTACTCCTCCATCTGGGTGGCGATCCAGACCTCGCCGACACCGGGCACCGAAGGCTTCTTGCCCAGGGCGGGAAGCTTCTTCGGCAGCTCGAACTTGCTCTTGAAGTACGAGTCGAGCAGCGGAATCAGGACCGGCTTGCCGTTCTCGTCGTACTGCAGGATCGGAGCGGGCGGGAACGAGGGGTTCCACACCTTCTCCTCGGTGTCGCTGAAGGTCTGCCAGTTCTCCGGCACCGTGATGACGAAGAACTTGTTGACCAGCTGCTGGATGACGTCCGCGTTCGACGGCACGCTGAGGTTGCGGCTGTTGACCCGCAGCTTCTTGCCGAAGTCGAGGCCGATCGTCAGCGGGTCGTCGACCACGACAGCGCCGAGCATGTACGGGTGGACCTTGCACGCGAAGGCGTACAGGCCCGGCTCGGTGAGCTGCATGCTGGTCTGGCCAACGAAGGCGCCCGGCTCGTCCTGCGGGAAGCCCTTGGCGCCCTCCGGCCAGATCAGGCTGGTCGCGGTGTGCGCCGAGTCGGCGTCCGGCTTGGCGATGTTGAAGTTCACCGTGACCGGCAGCTGGACGTCGTTCTCCGCGAACGCCCGGAGGTCGGTGAGCAGGTCTTCCAGCTCAGGGCCGACGGGGAGGCTGTCCAGGGAGATCGGCGCGTTCACCGGGAGCGCCGCCATCTGCGACGCGGCGGTGTCCAGCAGCGAGTTCGCCTTGGCGATGCGGGGATCGCCGGTCGGCAGCAGCTGGAAGATCGCCTGACGGGTGGTGTCGAAGTTGAGCAGCGAGTTCAGGTCCAGGCCCAGGTCGCCCAGGACCGGGAGCTTGCCGCCGCCCAGGTTCGTCAGGTTGGTCAGGCCGCCGAGCTTGGACACGGTGTCCAGGTTCAGGGTCTTGACCGCGTCCAGGCCCGCCAGCAGACCGCCGCCCAGGAGCGGGACGGTGGTGCCGTCCAGCAGCGGCAGGCTGCCGCCGCCGAGCAGCGGGAGGTCGCCCGCGCCGGGGATGCCGCCGCCGAGGCTGGGAAGCAGGCCCCCGACGTCGGGCAGAGCGGGCAGGCCGCCGGTGCCGCCGCCGGGCAGACCCGGAAGGCCCGGCAGACCCGGAAGACCGGCGCCGAGGTCGGGCAGCGCCGGGAGGCCGCCGCCGCCGAGGTTGGGCAGACCGCCCCCACCCGGCAGCAGGCCGCCGAGGTCCGGCAGGCCCTTGCCGTTGAGCAGCGGCAGACCCGCCGGGGCGACCGACGGAACCCCGTTGAGCGCCGAGCCCAGGTTCACCCGGGGCAGCACGGCGACCGCGAGGGACTGGCCGCCGAGCGGGCCCAGGTTCAGGTTCGTGTCGAACCAGCTGCCGTTGGCGTCACTGAGGTCGAACGACACCGGCAGCGGGCCGACGCCCAGGGGAGCGCCACCCGCGCCGGAGGTCGGCGTCGCCGCCCCGCCACCGCCGCCGCCACCGGGCGGCGGAACCGTCCCGGTCGTGGAGGTCGGGCTGGAGGTCGGCGGCTCCGACGTGGACGAGGTGGGCGGCGTGGTCGTGGACGTGGGCGTGCTGCCCCCGACCGTGACCCGACCGACCATGTCCGGGTGGAACTTGCACTGGTAGTCGAACGTGCCCGCGCTGCTGAAGGTGAACGAGTAGGTCGCTCCCGGGTCGAGATTCGGGGAGTCCAGCGGCCCGCCCGTGACACTGTGGATCACCGAGTCGGAGTTCGACCAGTTGACCGTGTCACCGACAGCGACGGTCATCGTCGCGGGGTTGTACTGAAGGTTCTGCAGGGTTACCGAGTGGGTCGCCGCCAGCGCGGGAGACGGGACCAAGGCGCCCAACGTGCCGAGCGCCAGAACTGAGGTTGCGGCGGTGAACCGAGACGCCCGGCTGCGGCGGGGACCGCCGCGGCCGAGCGGGAACATGCGCGACAAACTGTGACGCGACGAGCGCATGCCTTTCCCTTCTTATCAGGTCCGAGCGACGCGGCCCCGCAGGGAGGGGCGCCGCGTCGCTCGGGCAGGGTTGGTGCCGATTAGTGACTTCTGTTCAACCAACACAGGGTTTGCGACTCCCGCTCTCCCGCTTTGCCTGAGGCAAAACGAAGAGCGGACGCCGCGGATACCACAGTGGCCCCGTCAATTTCGACCAGGACGCTCCGACGACCGATATTCCGGCTCCCCTTTGCGTCCCAATCGGCTTCTCAGGAATCCCTGGGATACGGCACCAAGTACCCCAACGAACCATGTCCGACCAGTCTCCGCTTTGTTAACTGGACGTGATATTTCCATCACGCAAGATCCGTTTGGCGCGTGAGCAGGACCGTTTGGCCGCTGATCTCCACCGGGTCGCACGACCATTCGGCCGTCCTCCACACCAGGCCGGAAACAGCGAAAAGTCGGGCGTTTACGCAGCTCAGAGCAGGTGATCGACATTATTCGCCACTGATCGAATGCCGGGTATTTGCCTGGGCGATTAGCTATTTGGCAACACGCGCCACCGGAAGGGGCGACACCTGAAAGAGCGCTGAGAAGCCCCTGAGAGCAACCTGAGAGCAACCTTAAGCAGCGAAAACGTGAGTCACCCTCGAAGCGACCGCCAGGCCGCCGCAACACATTACGGAGATGTGAAGCGCCCGAGCCGCGACAAAGCCGACACTAGCCAAGCTGAGACAGCACGTGCCACGATGCGACTTGTCGTTCCCGGCGTCGGGAAATAAAACCGCCACGATGGCCTCATCGATGCGTTAGCTGTGGGACGCCATGTCTGTTCTTCCAGGGAGGGCCCGAGTCGTGAGTGAGACCCCATCCAACGTGACCACCGACGTCATCGACGACCCGGCCGGAAAAGCCGCCGACGGCACGCCGGACACCGAAGCCAGCGTCGAGTCACCCGAGTCGGAAACGGATTCCACGCCACCGGTTTCCAAAGGACGGAAGTTCGCCGAGCGGACCTGGTGGCTGCCGTGGCTGCTGGGCATCGCGGCGCTCGCCGCCGCGGTCCTGGTGATCACCCAGGCGTTCGGCGGCGACCCGACGCCGGAGGAGCAGATCCAGGAGCGGCGCTCAGTGCTGCCGTCGAGCACCCACACCGTCGTCTACGAGGTGAACGGGACCGGCAAGTCCCCCGAGATCCGCTACGTGGTCGACGGCTCCGCGGGCACCGAGACGGTCGAGGGCGTCGACCTGCCGTGGCGCAAGGAGGTCACCATGACCGTCGGACCCGGCATCGGGATCGCCCAGCTGCTCGCCGCCAACGGCGACGGCGAGTCCGTCTCCTGCGCGGTCAGCGTCGACGGCCAGGTCGTCAACCAGGGCGTCTCGCCCGGCCAGCACACCAACGTCGCCTGCTCCGCCGTGATCAGGCCCAACCCCGCCAAGTGAGGAGCGCGTAATGCGCAGCCAGTCGCGTTCGCGCGTTCGACGTTTCGGGGCAGCTCTGTGCCTTTCGCTGATGGTCGCTGCGGGAGTCACGTTCACCGCGGGCAACGCCTCGGCCGCTGAGCCGTTCGTGCTGGAGAGCTGCTCGGCCCGGGTGGTCGGCGAGCCCGGCCAGCAGATCGCCCTGAGCACCGCCTCGGTCGAGCCGCCCATCCTCGCCGCCCTCGCCCCGCTCGACCCGCTCGGGGTGACCCGGGTGCTGTTCAAGCAGGTGTGGTCGACGCTGCCGCCCATCCCGATCGGCTCCATCCCGGCCACCGGCCAGGTGGTGATCGGCGGCGACGTCATCGCCAACGCGGTCGCCAACCAGCTGCTGGGCCTGCCGGTGCTCGCGCCGGTGATCGAGCCGCTGCTCGCCACGGTGTGGACGACGATCGCGAGCACCTGCACCGTGGTCGGCGAAGCCGTCGGCACGGTCTCCGGCGGCGGCGGTGGCGGCACCCCGCCGCCCGCGCCCGGCCAACCCACCCCCGGCCAACCTGCTCCGGGGCAGCCCGGCGTGGGCCAGCCCGCGCCCGGCCAACCCCTCCCCGGCAGGCCAGGCAACCCCACCGCGCCGAGCATGACCACGGTGCCCGAGCCGGGGCCGGGCGCGGGTCCCGGCGGTGGCGGGGGCGCCACGGTGCCGCCGGAGCCGGTCGCGACCGCGCCGCACACGGCGAGCCAGGGTTCCAACGTCGCGCTGGAGTACCCGGTCGAATGGGCGACCAAGACCCCCGGGATGGGCGTCGCCCCCGAGGGCGTCGCGGTCCTGACCTCGCCGTACGGCACCGACTCGCCGATCCCGCAGTTCGGCATCGTCGGCCCGGAGGAGAAGGCCCGCGCGCAGAACCGGGCCACCACCGGCCACGCCACCCCGCTGGCCGACGACGTCGAGCGGTCGCTGTACGGCCCGATCCTGCTCGCCACGCTGCTGGTCACCCTGGTGGCCGCGCAGTGGACCCGGATGTGGCTGCTGCGCCGGACCGCGCCCGCTGGCTCCGGCGGCGGCAGGCTCGGCCTCCGGTGGGGGCACCTGCGAGTGCCCATGCCGGTGCTCAAGCGCTCCGACGACTGAGCCCCGACCGGTTCAGGCTGTCGACGGCCCCGCGGCGATCGCCGCGGGGCCGTCACGCTTTCGCGCCCCGCCCCTGGCGCAGGCGGTTCCGCCACCGCGCGCCGTCCGCGGTCGCGCGGGTCGCGAACACCACCATCGCCGCCGCGACCAGCACGCTCACGCCGTGCAGCACCGTCGCGGGCCAATCGACCCCCAACGGCTCGTCCTCCCCGCCGCGCAGCACGGCCACCACCCCGTACGCGGTCAGGCCGAGGAAGGCGAGCACGCCGAACAGGCCGCCCACCCGGGCGCCGCTGGCGCGGGACGCGGCGAGCAGCAGGAGCAGCGCGCCGAGGATCGTGTGCACGAGGTTGAGCAGGGTCGTGCCGCCGAGCCCGCCGACCGTGCCGTGGACGTGGCCGTCGAACTCGCCCGCCCCAGTCTGCACCAGCCCGAGAACGCCGACCACGAGGTAGACCAGGCCCAGCAGGCCGCACAGGCCCTGGGCTATCGGAGCCCGCGCCGAGGCCCCCGCGCGCTGCGAACCGGACATGACGACTCCTCTCGTCTCCCGACGCCCACCCGGGCGAAACCGGGCCGCGTCAATCCCGGCCGCCGGGGTACCCCGTTCGCGACAGCACAGTCCCCACAGCAGAACACAGCACAGCACAGGCCGACCGGGAGGGAGCCCATGTCCGAGCCGCGTTCGGAACAGCAGGAGGACATCGACCGGGGGACCGCGCGCGAGCGGGTCGAGCGCGATCCCGGGTTCACCGTGGTCGCCCACCCGGACGTCGGGCAGGGCGGCGTGGACGGGCTCGCCGACGGCTTGGTGGACGACGAGGCCACCGAGATCGGCCGGGACACCGGAGCCGAGCGGCCCAGCGGACCCGAGGACCGCGCCGTCCACATCGAGGAGGGCTGACGAGGGCTGACGCCCGCCGGGTTTCAGCGGTCGGCCACCGGGTGATTCCCCGCTCATGGATCACAGCCGAGCCCCCGTCCTCGACGCGCTGCGCGCGTTCCGCGAACTCGACTACGTCCCGTTCACCCCGCCCGGCCACCGCCAGGGGCGCGGCGTCGACCCCCGTGTCCTCGACGTGCTCGGCCGGGCGGTGTTCGAAGCCGACGTGCTCGCCCTCAACGGACTTGACGACCGCACGATGAGCCAGGGTGTGCTCCAGGAGGCGCAGGAGCTGATGGCCGACGCCGTCGGCGCCGAGCACACGTTCTTCTCCACCTGCGGAAGCTCGCTCTCGGTCAAGAGCGCCATGCTGGCCGTCGCGGGCCCGCACGAGAAGCTGCTGGTGGCCCGGCACGCGCACAAGTCGGTGATCTCCGGGCTGATCGTCAGCGGCGTCGCGCCGGTGTGGGTCTCGCCGCGCTGGGACCGCGAGCGGCGCCTGTCGCACCCGCCGGGGCCTGACGAGGTGCGCGCGGCGTTCGAGGCCGAGCCAGAGGCCAAGGGGATACTGCTGGTCACCCCGACCGACTACGGCACGTGCGCCGACATCGCCGCCATCGCCGAGGTGTGCCACGAGTTCGACCGGCCGCTGATCGTGGACGAGGCATGGGGCGCGCACCTGCCCTTCCACCCCGACCTGCCGCAGTGGGCGATGGACGCGGGCGCGGACCTGTGCGTGACCAGCGTGCACAAGGCGGGCGCGGCGGTGGAGCAGAGTTCGGTTTTCCACCTCCAGGGCGACCGGGTCGACCCGGCGGCGCTCAAGGCCCGGGAGGACCTGCTGGGCACGACCAGCCCGACGTCGCTGGTGTACGCCACCCTCGACGGCTGGCGCAGGCAGATGGCCGAGCAGGGCCACGCGCTGCTCGACGCGGCGCTGGATCTGGCGCGGCGCGAGCGCGCGGCGATCGGGCGGCTGCCCGGGCTGCGGGTGATGGAAGAGGAGTTCCTCGCGATCGTCCCGGCGATCGACCCGCTCAAGATCGTCATCGACGTCTCCGGCCTGGGCGTCAGCGGCTACCAGGCGGCCGACTGGCTGCGCGAGAACCAGCGGGTCACCGTCGGCCTGTCCGACCACCGGCGGATCGTCGCCCAGCTCACCCACGCCGACGACGACGCGTCCGCGGCCGTCCTGCGCGACGCCCTGCGCGCGTTGACCGAGGCCGCGGCCGACCTGCCCGCGCCGACGCCGGTCCACCTGCCCGCCCCCGAGGACCTGATGGTGGAGACGGCGATGCTGCCCAGGGACGCGTTCTTCGGCGAGACCGAGCAGGTGGGCGTGTCGGACGCGGTGGGCCGGATCGCGGCGGAGATGATCACCCCGTACCCGCCGGGCGCGCCCGCGCTGACGCCCGGCGAGGTCGTCACCGAGCAGGTGCTGGACTACCTGCGCAGCGGCCTCGCGGCCGGGATGCGGATCCCGGACTCGGCGGACCCGGAACTCAAGAGCATCCGCGTCGTCGCCTGACCGCACGGCGCACGAGTGAGGAGGGCGCGGTGGCCGCCGACGCGGTGGTGATCGGCAGTGGACCCAACGGCCTGGTGGCGGCGAACATCCTCGCCGACGCGGGCTGGGAAGTCGTGGTGCTGGAGGCGGAGCGGACCCCGGGCGGGGCGGCCCGGACCGCGGAGATCACCCTGCCCGGCTTCCGGCACGACCTCTACAGCGCGTTCCACCCGCTGGCCGCGGCCTCCCCCGCGCTCACCGGCCTCGACCTGGCCGCGCACGGCCTGCGCTGGCGGCACGCCCCCGAGGTCTTGGCGCACGTGCTGCCCGACGACCGCGCCGTCCTGCTCTCCCGCGACCTCGATCGCACCGCCGAGTCCGTCGCCCAGTTCGCCCCCGGCGACGGCGCGGCCTGGCGCGCCGAATACGACCGCTACCGCGCCATCCGCGACGACCTGCTCGCCGCCCTGCTGCGCCCGTTTCCCCCGGTGCGCGCGGGCATCGGCCTGCTCCGCGCCCTGGGCGTCGGCGACGCCCTGCGCGCGGCCCGCCTGGCGACGATGCCGGTCCGCCGCTTCGGCGAAGAGACCTTCGACGGCGAAGGCGCGCGGATCTTGTTGGCGGGCAACGCGATGCACACCGACCTCGGCCCGAACCAGGCGGGCAGCGCGGTCTTCGGCTGGCTGCTGGCCATGCTGGGCCAAGACATCGGCTTCCCCGTGCCCGAGGGCGGCGCGGGCTCGATCACCAAGGCACTGGTCTCCCGCCTGCACGCGCGCGGCGGACGGGTGCTGTGCGACCGCCCGGTGACCAAGGTCCTAATCGCCCGCGGCCGCGCGGTAGGCGTGTCCACTTCGGACGGCGAGCAGGTGCGGGCGCGGCAGGCCGTGCTCGCCGATGTGCCTGCGCCCGCGCTCTATCTCGACCTCGTCGGAGCCGACTTGCTGCCCGCCCGTCTGGTGGCCGACATGCGCCGGTTCGATTGGGATGACGCGACCATCAAACTGGACTGGGCGCTGTCCGGGCCGATCCCATGGCGGGCGGAGGCGGCGCGGCTGGCCGGGACCGTCCATCTGGGAGTGGATCTGGATGGGCTGGTGTGCGCTGACGCGGATCTTGGCCGGGGGCGGGTTCCTGGGGAGCCGTTTTTGCTGTTGGGCCAGATGACCACGGCCGATCCAAGCCGTTCGCCTGCGGGGACCGAGTCGGCGTGGCTGTACAGCCATGTCCCTCGGGGTGGCGACTGGACTGATGAGCGGTTGCGGGGGTGGGCTGAGCGGGTGGAAGGGGTTATTGAGCGGCATGCGCCCGGGTTTCGGGACCTGATCGCTGGGCGGGTGATCTCTGGGCCGCGTGATCTGGAGCGAGGGAACCGGAGTCTGGTGGATGGGGCAGTGAACGCGGGGACGGCTGGGATTCATCAGCAGCTGGTGTTTCGGCCTGGGCCTGGGTTGGCTCGGGCGGACACTGTGGTCGAGAGGCTGTTTTTGGCGGGGGCTTCGGCGCATCCTGGCGGTGGAGTGCATGGGGCGCCTGGGGCTAATGCGGCTCGGGCCGCTCTTGCGGCCAGTGGGTGGTATGGGGCGGTGTATCGGGCGGGGATGCGGCGGGTTCATCGGGTGCTGCATGGGTAGCTTGGGTGGCTGGCTGGTTGCTGTCTGCTCGATGGGGTGGAGTGGTTTCTTTGGGGCCCCTACGAAGGAAGATCCCGTCGTGGGAAAGACGGGTGGGGAGCCTACGGCCCCACGACCACGGCAAGTTTAGGGATCTTCCTTCACCCCCAAAGAAACCACTCCACCCCATCGAGCACCTGGCGAGCGTCGGTTCGGCCTGGCAGGAACGCAGGTTCGCTGTTCCGCTCCTGTCGAGCACCTGGCAGGGGAGGGTGCGGTCTGGCATGGGTCGGGTGGCAGAACCCAGGGCTGGCAAGAAGGCCGGGCTGGCAACAGAGCGACCTGGCAGGGCAAGGGCCGGACTGGCAACAGAGCGGCTTGGCAGCAGGAAGGGCCAGCAGCAGAGTGGTCTGGAAGGACGCGGGGCTGGCAGGAAGGCCGGGCTGACCCCACACAAAGGCCACTCAACCGCCCCAGTCACGACCGCGATAGCCCTTTGATTTGCCGCCCCACAGCCCCACAACAAAACCCCACCCACCCTGGGGGCTGACCCCGCTCCAGTCTATCGGACCAGGCCGACAAACCAGGCCAGAACGATCTTGCCTGTGGATAACTCGCGATCATGAACATGCCGGGGGTGGGCCGGGTGTTCAGCTCCGGGCGGTGCCGGGTTTGGTGAGGAGGCGGTGGGCGGCGGTGAGGACGGAATCCGGCAGTAGGTGGGCGGCGGCTGTTTGCGCGCGGTTGATCAGGGAACCGGCTACCACCTGCCGTTTTCCGTTCATGAGGGCTTGGTAGCCGTCACGGGCTACGGTGGTGGGGTTGTCTTTGGGGGCGGTGGCTATGCGGGTGTCGAGCATGCCCGCGCGGGCGAAGAAGTGGGTGGCGGTTGGGCCGGGGAGCAGGGCTGTGACGGTGACGCCGGTGTCTTTGAGTTCTTCGCGGAGGGCCTTGGCGAAAGACTGCACGAAAGCCTTCGACGCGTTGTATACCGCCTGGTAGGGGCCGGGGGCGGTGGCGGCGATCGAGGAAGTGAACAGGACGCGGCCGTGGGCGCGGTCGACCATGCCGGGGAGCAATAGCTTGGCCAAGTGGACGGTGGAGCGGACGTTCAGGTCCACGATCGCCAACTGGTCCGCCAGTGTTGTGCCGGTGACGAAAGCGCCGCCGGTTCCGGTTCCCGCGTTGAGGGCCAAGGCGGTCGGTTCGCCGATTTCGGTGAGGCGCTGGGCCAGAGTCTCGACGTTCTCCGGCTGGGTGAGGTCTAGGCGGATGGGCTCCGCGCGGATGCCGGGGCGGGCAACTTGAGCCGCGGCGTCGGTGATGGCGGCTTCCTCGGCGACCATGACGACGTCGAAGTCGTGGGTGGCGAATTGCTTGGCTAGTTCCAGGCCGATTCCCGTTGAGGCGCCGGTGATCAGGCCAGGGGCGGCGGAATGCTCCTCATGGGGCGTGGGTACCCCCGATCCGGTAACCCGAACTCACCCACACGGGTTAGCACTCTCGGTCCGGCGCTGTGTGGGTGGTTATCGTGGACGCCCCCGCGGTAGCCGAGCGGCCGAACCGACTCCCCCGGCCGTCACCAGGTACCCGAGAGGACTGCCCATGGTCGTAGAACCACGCCCGTCCGACTCCGTCCACAACCGACTGATTCCCACCCAACGACTCGCCCGCCCTCGGCCCCTGCGCGTGCGCACGGTCCGTCCCCGCGCCGGAACCGTGGTCGTGCACGTCGCGGGCGACATCGACGCCGCGTCCGCGCCGCCGTTGTGGACGCTGCTGGAGCACCAGCTGCGGTCCGCGCCCACGCTGGTGGTGCTCGACCTCGCCGAGGTCGCCTTCGCCGACAGCGCCGCACTGGAGACCCTGGTCTGGGCGCGGCGACAAGCCGAAGGCCGAGGGGTCGCCCTGCGGCTGGTGGCGCCCGCGCCTTCGGTGACCCGGCTGCTCGACCTCGACGCCCGCGACGCGCCGTTCACCTGTCACCCGGACGTCGACGCCGCGCTCGACGCCATGGACGACACCGCGCGCACCGGCGTCCTGAACGGATAGCGCGAGCGGCGCGGCGGATGCTCCCCTGCCTTGCCGGGAGCATCCGTCGCGCCGGGTTCGGCTACCTGACCGCGCGGTCGGTGCGGCGGGTCGCGGTGCCCAGCACCCCGAGCGCGATCATGCCCAGGGCCAGCAGCAGGTGCAGCCAGTTGTCCGCGGTGTTCAGCGGCACGAAGTTGGCGGCGCTGTCGTGGTCGATGATCAGACCGTAGAGCCACAGCAGCAGGTAGACGATGCCGCCGCCGACCAGGAACGCGCGCGCCCCGGCCAGCGACCGCGCCATCGCCAGGCCAGCGACGCCGAAGGCGATGTGGACGAGGTTGTGCAGGATGGACACCTGGAAGACCCCGAACAGCTTGGCCGTCGACTCGTGGCCCGCGAAGCCGAGCTGGTCATAGTCGGTCGTGACCCCGGGGACGAACCCCAGGATGCCGACCAAGAGGAACACCGCGCCCACCACCATCGCGATCAGCTGGCCGGGGTGGCGGGTGACTTGAGTCGCTGAATCCGAGACGTTCGACATGGGACTCTCCTGTGTGGAAGGCGGTCAGCGCTGGTCGGCCGGGCGAGTCGGGTCGGCGATGGCAGCCGAGGTCCGCTCGACCGGCGCGGAGTCCGCGACAGCGCGTTCCGGTGTGGTGTCGAAGGTGCTGCCGACCTGTCCGCGCCACGCGCCGGTCGGCCGTCCGCCGCGGTCCTCCAGGAACTCCCTGAACCGCTTCAGGTCGCCCTTGACCCGTCGGCTGAGCAGGCCCGCCTTGTCGGCGGCGTTCTCCACGAACCCCTCCGGGTCGATCACCATCCGCGCGGTGACCCGGGTGGTGGCGGCGTCGACCTGGTCGAAGGTGATCTCGCCCGCGTGGTCGGGGCCGTCGTCCGAGCGCCAGGCGATGCGCCGGTCGGGAATCTGCTCGGTGATGGTCGCGTCGAACTCGCGGGTCATGCCGCCGATCCGGGTGACCCAGTGCAGCCGCACGTCGTCAAGCTGGCGGACCTCGGTGACACCGTCCATGAACTCCGGGAAGCTCTCGAACTGCGTCCACTGGTCGTAGGTCGCGGACACCGGCGCGTGGACATCGATGGTCTCCACGATGATGCTCATCGCGCTCCTTTCCCCTGCGTCGGTGGCAGCCGGTTACCCCCTGTTCGACCAGTTCACACCCGGTCTCCGGCTTCCCGGTGCCAGTGCCCACACAACCGGGTGACAGCGGTGGCCGCCCCGCCGCCGACCCGGCACCCTGCACGCTGACGACGCCGCCGACGTGAGAAGGAACCGTTCGACCGATGATCAGCACCAAGGCCCTGCCGTTCGAGAGAGTCCGCGTGACCTTCACCCTCGACCGCGACGACCCGCCCGGTGCGACCAGCGTCGTGGGCTGCTTCAACGGCTGGACGCCCGGCGCGCACCCGCTGCGCCCGCGCTCCAACGGCAAGCGCTCGACGTCGGTGATCCTGCCCGCGGGCACGTCGGTGTCGTTCCGCTACCTCAGCGAGTCCTGCGGCTGGTGCGACGACCCGGCCGTCACCGACCGGGACGAGCACGGCAACGCGCGCATCACCGTGTGATCGGGACTGTTCCACTAGGACAGTCTGATCAGGACAGTTCAAGACAGTTCGGTGAGCACCTTGGCGCCGAACGCGTCGATGAACTCGTCCTGCGCCTGGCCGACGTGGTGGAGGTAGACCTCGTCAAAGCCGAGTTCGGCGTACTCGCGCAGCCAAGCCGTGTGCCTGCCCAGGTCCGAGGAGACGTTGACGACCCCGGCGACCTGTTCGGGCGTCACCCGCTCGGAGACAGCGTCGAACAGCTCGGGGGTCTCCAGGTCCCACGGCACCGGCGGGGCGAACACGTTGGTCCGCCACTGGTCGTGCGCGACGGCCAGCGCGGTGTCCTCGTCCGGCGCCCAGCTCAGGTGCGCCTGGAGAAGCAGCTTGCCGCGCCCGCCCGCGTCCCGGTAGGCGCCCACGACCCGCCGCAGCTGGTCTATCGGCCCGTTCACCGTGATCAGCCCGTCCGCCCACGCCGCGCACCACCGGGCGGTCCGCTCGCTGACCGCCGCCCCGAGCAGGTCGGGCGGCTGCTCCGGCCGGGTCCACAGGCGCGCCCGGTCGACGGTGACCAGCCCGTCGTGGCTTACCTCCTCCCCGGCAAGCAGCGCCCGGATGACGTCCACGCACTCACGCAGCCGGGCGGAGCGGACCTCCTTGCGCGGCCACCTGTCCCCGGTGATGTGCTCGTTGGCGGCCTCGCCGGTGCCCAGCGCCGCCCAGAACCGGCCCGGGTACATCGCCGCGAGCGTCCCGATCGCCTGCGCCGCCACCGCCGGGTGGTAGCGCTGTCCGGGCGCGGTCACGACGCCCATCGGTAAATCTGTCGCCTGCAACGCCGACCCCAGCCACGCCCACGCGAACCCGGACTGCCCCTGCCGCTGGCTCCACGGGGCGAAGTGGTCTGAGCACATCGCCGCGCCGAACCCGGCTTCCCGCGCCCGCCGCACGGCCTTCAGCAGCGCGCCCGGGGGAATCTGCTCGTGGGAGGCGTGGAAGCCGTAGATCGTCATGCCCCTGAGCTACCCCGATCCCGCCACCGCCACGCGCCGGGTCACCCCTCGCCGAAGCGCTGGGTGACCTTGGCGGCCAGGTCGGCCAGCTTGACGTTGAGCTGCTGCGACGTGGTGCGCAGCACGTCGTAGGCCTCGTCGGCGCTGATGCCGCGGCGCTGCATGAGGATGCCCTTGGCCTGTCCGATCACGTCCCGGCTGTCGATGGCGCGGCGCAGGTGGGCGGCCTGCAGGGCGGCCACGTCGACCGCCTGGGTGACCGCCAGCGCCAGGGAGGCGTGCGTGGCCAGCAGTAGGGCGGTGTCGCGGTCGGCCAGGGTGAAGGCGGCGGGCTTGCGCGAGTAGAAGTTGAGCGCCCCGGTGAGGGCGGGCGGGCGCGAGTCCGGCAGGAGCGCGGTGGCCAGCACGGAGCAGAACCCGTGGGCGGCCGCGGCGGGCGCCCACTTCGGCCACTGCGGGTCGGCGGCCAGGTCGTCGCTCACGGCCACCGCCGGGCCGGGGTGTTTGGCCGCCTCGACGCACGGCCCTTCGTCGAAGCGGTATTGCAGGCCGTCCAGCTCCCCCGCGATCCGGTCGGTCTCGACCGGGGTGTGGAACCGGCCGTCCGGATCACGCAGGGTGACGCTGACCAGGTCGGCGGCGGGAATGATCTCGAACGCCACCTCGACCGCCCGCCGCAGCACCCCGACGATGGTGGTCGAGTCCAGCAGGGCGCGGGTCAGCGTGGCGAACTGCACCGCCAGCGGCCCCAGGACGGCCAGTCCGTCACCGGAGACGAAGTACGCGCGATCGGCGAGGTCGTCGCTACCGTCCACAGCCGCGAGAGGTCTGTCTTCCTTGTGGTCGGGCTCATGGACGGTCATCGCGCGCCTTCCGGTCTCGCCGACGCCGCACAGCGCCGATCCCACCCACCTTACGGCGAGGCGGACGGCGAGACGGCCATCGATCTCCGTTCGGTCGGCCCGTGGACAACCCGGTCGAGATCCGGAACCATCGGCCGGATGCCGGGATCGGAGCGGTCGGTGGTGGTCGCCGTGTGCGGTTCCCCTGGCGCCGGAAAGACCACCGTCGCCCGCGCGACGGCACGCCGCCTCGGTGTGCCGCTGCTGACCCGGGATGAACTCAAGACCGGTCTGGGGCTGTCCTCCGCCGCCGCGACCGAGGATGGCGGCCTCCGGTTCGGTCCCGACTTCGCCATCGCGGGCGGCCCGGTGAGCCTGCGCGCCGAGGAGTCGATGGTCGACACGGCACGTCTGCTCGCGGCCAGGCGGGTGAGCTTCGTCGTGGAGTCCTCCGTGCTGTCCCACCGGCTGCTGGACGCGCTTTCCGCCAGTGACGCCACCGTGCTCGCCGTCCATGTCACCGCCGACGACTCGGTCATCGGCGAGCGCCTGCGTGCTCGGGCTGCCGAGGGCGGGGCCACCGACCGGCAGCTCGCGGCCCAGTTCCAGCGGGGCGAGATGAGGACGTCGATCTTCGAGCCGCCGCGTGGAGTGGACGTCGTCATCAGGGTGGACACCTCGGGGCAGGGGAATCCGGATGTCGGCCCCATCGAGGCGGCGGTCGGCGCCCTGCTTCGACGGCGTGACGGAGCCGACACCCACTAGAACACATGTTCGAGAATGGGGTATGGTGATGTGGTCGAGGACGGGCCGACGGGGAAGGTCGGCCCGTCCTCGGCGCTTCGGCCCGCGCGCAGCAGGGCGCCCTCGGGCAGCCAGGCGCCGTGGGCGAAGTAGTGCGTGACGATGCGCACCAAGGCGTGCTGGGCTGAGGTCGGGCGGGCGCTGTAGGCGGTCGGGTTCCCGTTCGGCTCCAGGGAGATCACGGTGTCCTCCCACGCGGTCCAGTCGCGGGCGGCGCGCTCCCGCACCCGGGGGTCCGGGTTTTCCATCAGGCGGGCGTACCCGGCGATGATGTCGGCGACCGCACCCCGGTCCGCCGCTGGGACACCGTCGCGGAAGCGTTCCCACGCCTCGGGGAAGGGTCAGGCGCGGCGGGCGCGGGCGCGGCGCTTGCCCTCGTGCATGGCTTGGACGCGGGCGACGGGGATGGTGTGGCCGTGCTCGATCAGGTCGGCGGGAAGAGACTGCGGGGCGGGCATTCGCTCCGCCCACGGGTCGCCGTCGGCGAGCAGGGACGCGGCGGTGTGGACGGTGAAGTCGACGGGGGCGACGTCGTCCAGGTCGTCCCAGGAGACCGGGAAGGACACCGGGGAGCCCGGGCGGATGCGGGGGCTGTACGCGGCGACGACGGTCGCGCCGCCCGCGCGGGTCGAGTCGAGGAATACTTTGCCCTCGCGGTCGTCCTTGATGTACGCGGTGGTGGCGAGCGCAGGGTCGAGGCGTTCGGCGCGGGCGGCGATGGCGCGGGTGGCGGCGGCGACGTCCTCGACCGGCAGCGGGGCGACCGGGACGAACACGTGCAGGCCCTTCGCGCCGCTGGTCTTGACGACACCGGTGAGGCCGGTGTCGGCCAGCGCCTGGCGCACCAGGCGGGCGGCCGCGACGACCGCCGGGAACGCCGCGCCCTGGGGCGGGTCGAGGTCGAGGACCAGGTGGGTGGCGTGGCCGTCGCGGACCAGCGGCACGTGGTACTCCACGGCGCGCTGGTTGGCGAACCACAGCAGGGTGCGGCGGTCGTCGCAGAGGGCATAGGACACCTCGCGCTGGGACGACTCCGCCCACTGGGTCGTCGTCCGCACCCAGTCCGGGGTGTACTTGGGGACGTTCTTCTGCATGAACGGCCGCTGCCCGCGCAGGACCCGGACCACCGACAGCGGCCGGTCGCGCAGGACGGGGAGAATCCGGTCGCGGACCGCGTCGAGATAGTCGACCAGATCGCGCTTGGCAGCCCCGGCGTCGGCGAACAGGGGCTGGTCGAGATTGGTCAGCGGCACGCCGTCGCGGACCTCGTCGCTGGTCACCGGGCCACTGTGCCCATTCGCGCCGGGCAGGTCAATCGCCTGCCCCCGCCGAGCACGGCGGCCGCGCCGGGGGCGGGCAGCGCCCGGCTCACGAGTACGACCCGCCATGATCGGCCGCGCCCGCGCTTGCCGCGAGGTACTCGTGCGCCTCGACCTCGCGGTTGGGCACGGTGGTGGGCGCCTCCAGGTGGACCGCGCCGCTGGGCAGGATGCCCGCGCCGCCGCTGCGCGCCATCACCCGCCACTGCGCGAGCACGTCCTCGCCGACGTGCTCGGCGGGCAGGTCGCGCCAGAACTCGAAGCCGCCAGCGGCCACCAGCTCGGCCCGGTCGTAGAGGACGCAGCCGCCCACCCAGGCGATCTTGTAGGCGCGCCACTCCCCCGGCCGCAGGCCCCGGCCCAGGTGCGCGGGGTTGGCCGCGTTGTGCAGCGTCCACCGCCGCCACGCGTCGGTGCCGGGCGCGATCGACTCCGGCTGGGGCGGGCCCTGCCACTCCTCGTACGGGGCCAGCTCGTCGGGCCGTTCGTCGTGCCAGTAGGACAGTCCCTGCACGGCCGCGCCGACCAGGCCGCAGCCCAGTTCGCCGATGGCCGTGCGAAGCCGGGCGACCGTGCCGGGGGCGAGCCACACGTCGTCGTCGAGGAACAGCACATACCGGGCGCGGCTGCGGGACAGCAGGTGGTGGCGGTGCTCGGCGAGCCCGCGCCGGGGCAGGTGGCGGCCGGTCCGCACCGGGTGGCCCGCCAGTTCCAGGACCCGCAGCATCGCCCGCGCGGACGGGGTGTCGTAGTCGGCGGGCCCGTCGGACTGGTCGCTGACCACGACGCCGAACTCGGCGTCCTGGGCGGCCAGCCCGGCCAGGGTGGTGGCCAGTTCGACGGGCCGGTCGCGGGTGGGCACGAGGATGTCGAGATCACCGGTGGCCACGGTCCTCCTCCGTCGTCGTCCGGGACGCGAACGGGCGGCGAGTACCCGAGCGGACAAGAAGCAACCACGGTTCACCCTGGTCTGTTTCGGCGCGCCCCGACCGGGTAGCCGACCACCGTCAGCGGCGGCGAAAGGAGTCCGGCATCAAGTCACCGCCCGCCGCCCTGATGTCGGCGACGCGCCCGGTCCGGTGGCTGGGGCGCGCCCTGCGGCTGTCCGGCTACGAGCGGCTTGTCGTGACCCAGGCGGCGAAGGCCGCGCTGGCCGCGGCGCTGGCCTGGCTGGTCGCCGCGGACGTCCTCGGGCTGCCGCAGCCGTTCCTCGCGCCGTTCGTCGCGGCGTTCTTGGTCGAGACCACGGTGTACCGCTCGGTGCTCGCCTCGGGGCAGCAGTTGGCCTGCAACGCCCTCGCCGTCCTGGCCGCCGCGTTGGCGGACTGGTGCGCGCCGGGGCCCGCCGCGGCGATCGGCGTTGCCGCGGTGCTCGGGCTGCTGGTCGGCCGGTGGCCCCGGCTTGGCGACAGCGGCCGATGGGTCGGGCCCACAGCGGTGCTCGTGGTCGCCCTTGGCACCACCGCCGATGGCTTCCTGCTGCTCGACCGGCTGGTGGAGACCGGGATCGGGGCCGCGCTGGCCACCCTGGTGAACGCCGTGCTCTTTCCGCCCGTCTACGGCAACAGCATCGCCTCGGCGGCCCGCGGCCTGGCCGAGGAGTCCGCCGCGCTGCTCACCGGGCTGGCCGACGAGTTGCGCCGCGACGGGCCGCCGCAGGACCCGCGCGCCTGGCCGAAGCAGGCCCGGGACATCGCCAGCCGCGCCCGGGTCGCGGAACTGTTCGCCGAGCGGGCGGTGGAGGGGCGTCGGCTCACCCCGCGCCGCCGCCGGGCCCAGCCCAGCGACGCCGCCCTTGACGAGTCCGAGCGGCTGCGCCGGGCCTGGTCGCACGTCCGGGACCTCGCCGAGGCGGTGCCCAAGGCCACCGCGGACGACATCGTCTACCCGGACGCGGCGTCACGGCGCGTGTTCGCCGACGCGCTCGACGACCTCGCGTTAACAGTCCGCTCCTCGGGCGATGACACCGCCGCACGGGACCGCTGCGCCGCCGCGCTGCATCAACTTTCCCACGCCACCAAGGAATCCGGCCCGGTCCTCGGCCTGGCGAGCCTGCTGCTCCCGGCCCGGGAATTGCTCGCGGTCTTTCGGACCGACGAGCGGAAAACGCTCATTTAACATAAAGACGGCGTCACAGCGAGCGACCAGCCAGTAGAGTCGAATCCCGCACGACGCCCCTGAGCGGCCTCGGCCGTGACTCGGGCCAGGTTTGGCCGACCCCGGCGGTGGGTAGCAAGCGATTCTGGCATTGAGGAGCGCGCATGCGAAAGGACCCGACGCGGGTCGGTGTGCTGGACGTCGGCTGCTTCAGCGCCCACCTGCTGGTCGTGGACGCCGTCGAGGGGTCCCTGACCCGCCCGGCGCAGAGCCACAAGGTCCGGCTCCGGCTCGACAGGGCGCTGGACGAGGCGGGCGAGATCAGCCCGGCGGGCATCGACTCGATCGTCGCCGCGGTGCGGGAGGCGACGGAACGCGTGCGCCTGGGCGACCTGTCCGCGTTCGTGCCGTTCGCGACCTCGTCGGTGCGCGACGCGGCCAACGCCGACGAGGTGCTGCGCCGGGTGTCCCGGCGCGCGGGCGTCGACCTGCGGCTGTTCTCCGGCAGGCAGGAAGCGGCGCTGTCCTACCACGCCGCCCGCCGCTGGTTCGGCTGGTCGGCGGGCCCGCTGACGGTGCTGGACGTCGGCGGCGGCACCGTCGAACTGGCCGCCGGGGACGGCGACCGGGCCGCGCTCGCGGTCTCCCTCCCGCTGGGCGCGCGCACGCTCATGACGCTGGGCCTGGACGACAGCGGGCGGTTGGACGACATGCGCGACGAGGTGCGCTCGCGCGTCGCCGACGCGCTGCCCAAGCGGGACATGAAGACGCTGGCGAGCGGGCGCGCCGTCGGCTGCTCGAAGGTGTTCCAGCAGCTGGCGCACCTCGCGGGCGCCGCGGCCCCGGGCGGCGGGCGCGTGCTGCGGGCGGGCGACCTGGAGAAGTGGATTCCCCGGTTGGCGGCGCTGTCGGCGCGCGGCCGGGCGAAGCTGCCCGGGATCTCCCGGCACCGGGCCGAGCAGTCGCTCGCGGGCGCCCTGGTCGCCGAGGCGCTCATGCGGGTCACCGGGCACGGCACGGTGGACATCAGCCCGTGGTCGACCAAGGAGGGCCTGCTGCTGACGCTGCTCGAACGCGACCGGCCCGCGACGGGGGGAATCGTTTCCGCCGCGTGAAAAAACGGTTTCGCCGCACGGGTTCGAGGTATCCATCGGGCATGGGCGCAGTGCAGCCGACGATGGCGACGGACGACGGACGACGGGGCCGGTCATGACCCCCGAGGCCACCTTCGAGGTGTGGGCGATCACCGTCCCCGCCGAGGCCGCCCAACTGCCCTTCGCACGGCACACCCTGGACCGCTGGCTCGCGCAGCGGCAGGTGCCGTCGCCCACCCGGGACGATGTGGTGTGGGCCGCGGACGAGGCCATGACCAACGCCATCGTGCACGGCTACCGGCACGGCGGCCGGACGACCCTGGCCGGACTGATCGGGCTGAGCGTCCACATGGACGACGAGGTCGTCGTGGTGACCGTGGTGGACCACGGGAGCTGGCGGATGCCCGACGAGGGCGCGATCGTGGCGGGCCGGGGGATGACGGTGGTGCGCGCGCTGGCCGACCACGTCCACCTGTCCGTGGACGACGACCGCACGACCTTCACCGCGTGCTTCACGCGCTGATTCCGAGTCGACCCCAGCGGATTCCCACCAGCGGGACGGCGAATACCGGCCGCTGACATTCCGCTGACATTGTTCGGCGTGCCCGAATGGAGCAAAGCCGACTGTTCCGACTAAACGCGCCGTCACCACGCGCGGGCGGTGACGGGCGGCCACATTCCCGGCCGTGGCGTAAAACCCGGCCAGTGGACAGTGCGACTCCGGTCAGTCGCGACCGCGGACGATGGTGGGCTCGTAGTCCTCGTCGTCGGCGGGGCCGGGAGGCGGCCAGGTGCCCGCTCGTCCGCCGATGACCCCTTCGGTGGCGGCGGTGTCCGCGGCCTTGCTGTCCACAAAGGACCGAGGACTGGGCAGCGACACGACGCGATCGGCTGTTTCGGCCATGGTCTTCTCCTCACCTGCTCCGCAGCTGTTGATACCCCACCGCACGCGGGTCCACCGCACCCAGAACCGGTTCAGGTGACCGACTGTCCCCGATTCGACGGTCCCCTCAGCGGTCGCCGGTGTGCTTGCGGTAATCGTCCACCTGCTCCGGCGTCGGGTCGACCCCTACCGCGTCGGCGAAATCGTCGGGGTCGGCGAAGTCGTCAACGTGCGGTTCTTCACCGGCGGCCCGCTCGCTTTCCCCTATTTCCGCGCTGTCCCCTATCGCGGCCTCGCCCAACCCCAGTTCCGCCTCGACCGCGGCGAGCACGTCGGGGTGGCCCAACGGCAGCGGCGGCGGAATCCGGTCGCGGGCGCCGCCGGTGCTGCACGCCAACAGGACGACGTCCACACCGGAGTCGAGCAGCGCCGCGCGGGCGTCGGCGTGGCCCGCCATCCACGCCTCGCCAGCGGCCTGGGTCGGCTTGCCCGGCGCGGTGCCGCCGTCCGCGCCCGGGTCGACCAGCAGCACCCGCTCCACGCGGTCGGGCCACTCGGCCGCGACGCGCAGCGCGGGCTCGGCCGCGGTCCCGGCGGCGAGCACGGCGATCCGGCCGGTGGACTCGCCCGCCGCCCTGGCCACCGCGTCGCCCGGGGCCTCAGCCGGGTCGCTCCACACGACCGGGACGGACGCGGCCAGCGCCCGCCAGGTGGCCGGGAGCGACCCGTGGGCCGCGGTTCCCGCGGGGTCGAGCACGACCAGGGCCGAAGTCTTGAGCTGCGTCATCGGTTCCTCCCTCAACGGGTGTCCGTGCTCGGGTACCCCTCGATCAGGTCCGACACACGGGCAGGCGTGCCGGACGCCCCGCGCGGGTACGCCGGGCGCATGACTCACGGACGCACAGGCACATGACTCGCGGAGGCTCGGACGGCCGGGGCCGGATCGAGCGGGCCGCCCGGGACGCCTTCGGCTGGTCGAGCCTGCGGCCGGAGCAGGTCGCGGCGATCGAGCGGCTCGTCACGGGCGAGGACGTGCTGGTCGTGCTGCCGACCGGTGCCGGGAAGTCGGCCGTCTACCAGGTGGCGACGCTGCTGCGCGCCGGGCCGACCGTGGTCGTGTCCCCGCTGATCGCCCTGCAGCACGACCAGGTGCTGGTGCTCGACGACAGCGCGGCGCCCGGCGCGGTCGAGGTGAACTCGGCCCAGCGGGCGGGCGCGGCGGCCGACGCGTGGGCCGCGGTCGAGTCGGGACGGGCCGGGTATGTGTTCCTCGCCCCCGAGCAGCTGGTCCACGACGAGACCGTCGAGCGGGTCGCCGCGGCGCGGCCGGGTCTGGTCGTGGTGGACGAGGCGCACTGCGTGTCCGACTGGGGCCACGACTTCCGGCCCGACTACCGGGCGCTGGCCGGGGTGATCCAGCGGCTGGGCAGGCCCCCGGTGGCCGCGCTGACCGCGACGGCGTCCGAGCCGGTGCGCCGCGACATCGTGGAGCGGCTGGGGCTGCGCGATCCCGCGGTCGTGGTCAGCGGGTTCGACCGGCCCAACCTGTGGCTGGCCGCGCACGGGTTCGGCCCCGAGGCGGACCGGGCGGACGCGGTGGTCGAGCACGTGCGCGCGGCGCGGCCCCCGGGGCTGCTGTACGTCCCGACGCGCAAGGCCGCGCACGAGTACGCCGACCGGCTCGCCGCGGCGGGCATGTCCGCGGCGGCGTTCCACGCCGGGATGAAGGCGGCCGACAAACGGGCCGTGCACGAGGGTTTCCTCGACGGGGACGTGGCGGTCGTGGTGGCGACCTCGGCGTTCGGGATGGGCATCGACAAGCCCGACGTGCGGTCGGTGACGCACGCGGCGTGCACCGACTCGCTGGACTCCTACTACCAGCAGATCGGACGCGCGGGCCGCGACGGCGAGCCCGCCGAGGCGACCCTGTTCCACCGGCCGGAAGACCTGGCGCTGCAACGGTTCCTGAGCGTGCGCGGCATCGACGCGAAAGCCGCCCGCGCGGTGGCCGAGCTGCTGGGCTCCGGCCCGCGAACGGCGGCCGAGGTGGCGACGGAGACCGGGTGCTCGCGCCGGAAGGCCACCAGCCTGCTCAACCTGTTCGACCAGGCGGGGGTCTCGGCGGCCGACGGCGACGGCGTGCGGCTGACCACCTCAGCGGACCAGGCGCACGCGGCCGTGGTCGACCTGGCCCGGCGGCAGCGCGAGTTCGGCGGCACCCGGCTGGCGATGATGCGCGAGTACGCCGAGACCCGCGACTGCCGCAGGCGGCTGCTGCTGGGCTACTTCGGCGACGTCAACGCCGCCCCGTGCGGGCACTGCGACCGCTGCGCCGAGGGCGCGGCCACCCCGGCGGCCGCGGTGGCCGAGTCCGCCGGGGGCATCCCGCCGAACAGCCGCGTCGAGCACACCGAGTGGGGCGCGGGCGTGGTGCTCGACGCCCGGCCGGACCGGGTGACCGTCCTGTTCGACCAGCACGGGTACCGCACGCTGTCACTCGCCGCGGTCGAAGAAAACGACCTGCTGCACACCGTCGACACCGAGCCGGGTCAGCGCGGGGCGCCGCCGTAGCGGGCCAGCACGGCGGCGCGCAGGTCCTGGTCGGAGCGCGGCACCGGCTCGATGAAGACCTCGCTGATGTCGCCGTTGAGTTCCCGCAACTCGCCCGCGAGCCGGACGCACACCCGCTCCAGGTCCCCGGCGGTGAGCGAGTCGTAGAAGTCGACGCGGGCGCAGACGAGCACGCTGTCCGCGCCGATGAGCATAGTCTGCAGGTCGACCAGCGCGTCCACTTCCGGCGCGCCGGACAGGGTATCGCGAATGGCGTAGACCAGGTCCGGGGCGGCCTGCCTGCCGATCAGCAGGCCCGCGTTGACCCGGCCGAGCATGAACGCGACCCCGGCCAGCAGCACCCCGATCGCGAGGGAGGCCAGCCCGTCCCACAGCGACGACCCGGTGAGCTGGTGCAGCCCGACCCCGGCGAAGGCGAGCAGCACCCCGCACAGCGCCGCGGAGTCCTCGAACAGGACCGTGGTCGAGGTCGGGTCGTCGCCGTGGCGGACCTGCGCGCGGAAGCGCCTGCCCTGCTCGGCGGCCTCGCGCCGGGTCTGCCGCACGGCCTGGGCGAGCGACACCGACTCCAGGGTGAACGCCACCGCGAGCACCACGTACGCCACCACCGGCGAGGTCTGGTCGACCGTCTCGCCGAACACGGTCGTGAACCCCTGGTAGAACGCGAACACCGCGCCCGACGCGAAGATCGACACCGCGGCGAGCAGCGACCAGAAGTACCGCGCCTTGCCGTAGCCGAACGGGTGCGCGCGGTCGGCGGGCCGCCGGGACGACCGCAGCGCGGTCAGCAGGAAGACCTCGGTGAGCGTGTCGGCGACCGAGTGCGCCGCCTCCGACAGCATCGCGCCGGACCCGGTGATCAACCCCGCGACCAGCTTGAGCACGGCGATCAGCAGGTTGACCGAGCCCGCGAGCAGCACGGTCAGCAGGCTCTCGCCGCCGCCCGCATCGTCTCGCGTCACCGGCCGATCGTAAGGACATTCGCGCCCGTCCGCCGGTCATGCCGCCGTCGCGAGTAGACGCATCGTCAAACAACTGTGCACCGGGCGTCAACGACAACCCGGGGACCATGTCGGCACCATGAAGACTCACCAGCACCCGCAGGAAAGGCAGAAAACGATCAACCGCACACGTATCGCGTTCCTGGCGGCCCTCGGCGCGGCGACGCTGGCCGTCTCGGCTTGCGGCGATGGGGAAACCGCGCAGGCGCCGACCTCGACGGGCGCCGCGGCGACGAGCACGGCCACGAGCACGGCCGAGACCACAGCGGGCGACGACGCCCCGGCGAGCGACGCCCCGGCTGGGAACGCCCAGACGACCCCGCCCGGCACGAAGCTCAAGGTCGGCGAACGGGCCGTCGTCGCGCACAAGTCCGGCAAGAAGAGCGGCACCGTCGCCATCACCGTCACCGCCATCGAGAAGGGCGACGAGGCGCGGTTCAAGGCCAAGTTCGGCGACAAGGCCGCCGACATCGTGCCCTACTACATCCGCTACACCGTGGAGAACGTCGACGGCGGCGACCTGTCGAGCACGTCCGCGCCCTACCTGAGCGCGGTGGACGCGAACGGCCGCGGCACCGGCGTCGTGGTGAGCGGCGAACTGGAGGGCTGCGAGCGCGAGAGCGCGCCGCGCGAGTTCGCCAGTGTCGGCGCGAAGTACGAAAGCTGCCGATTGCAGGGTGGCACGGCGAAAATCCCGGTCGCCGGAGCGGAGTACGAAGAGGACAGCTACAAGGACAACCCGATCGTCTGGACCCCGTGACCTCGTCCGGGTGACCGCGGTTGTCCACGCTCGTCCACACGCTGTCCTTCTGACACACTCCGAAGACGCCGGTCAGGGGAGTGCGTGTGGACGAGCCAGGTCAGCTGAGAACGCGTCTGGCCGATGTGGTCGCCAACGCCGTCGGGCCGCTGCCCAAGCACGCCATGGGTTATCTGAACCCAGTGGGCCAGAACAGGTTCGACAGCGACGGGTCGGGCTACATCGCGACGATGAAGCTGTCGACCGCGACGGTGGACGTGGCCGAGTTGGACGAGGGCACCGAGGACATCGTCTCCTACGACCGCTGCGAGACCGCGGACGCCAACATCGGCCAGATCAACATGATCACCGCGTCGTCGTTCTGCGGTCTCAACGGGGCGCTGTGGGGCTACCACCTGGCGCGGGCCGAGGATCTGCGGTCCACCCCGCTGACGCATTCCGCCGACCTGTTCACCGCGGACGAGTTGGCCGGGTTCCCCGACGAGGAACAGCGCCGGGTCAAGGCGGGCTTCCCGGTCTACGACGCGGGTCCGCTGCTGGCGGCCACCGAGCGGCTGTTCGGGCGGGTGGACAAGCGCCACCGGCGGCATCCGCCGCTGCCTGGCGCGCATGTCGTGTGCGCCAACAAGAACAGCACGGTTCGCGGCCCGGCCTACGCGTGGGGCGTGCTGGCCATCGCCATCGCGAAGGACCCGGACCGGGACAGCAACCTGTTCATCGAGGACTGCGGCAAGTTCACCGCCTACGCCAGCGCGGCGCACCCCGGCGAGGTCGTGCCGACCGCGGACCAGGTGGAGCTGCTGCTGACCGACCACCGCAATGCCGTCGTGAAGAGCATCGCGTTGTGCGGACAGAACTACGACAGCGTCGAGTACGCCGAGGTGTTCGTCTCGGCCAAGGCGGTCTACGCGGGGCCGACGGAGGTGGCCTGCGCGTTGGCGTGCGCGCCATACGTCCTGCTCGCCCAAGAGACCGTCCCGACCCGGCACGGCGTGCGGCTGCCGCCCGAAGCGCTGCTGGACCTGTCGCTGCGCGAGTGGGAAGACCTGGTGTGGCCGGACCAGGACCTCGTGGTGGAGCCCGTGGGGCGCGACGGGGTCCTCGTGGTCGGTCCCCCGACACTCACCTGACCCGGGCCACCTCCCCGAGCGCCGCCATCGCGGCGCGCAACTGGTCGTCGCGCAGATAGGGCGCGGGGCCGAAGCGGAGGTGGTCGCCGCGGCTGTCGGTGAGCACGCCGCGTTCGGCCAGCGCTTGCTGGAACTCCGCGGCCCGCGGCGCGCGCAGGGCGAAGAATCCGCCGAACCCGGCGCGCGGGGTGTCCCGGTCGCGGGTGGCCACCGCAGCGGGAAGGTCCAGAGCGTCGAACTCGGCGGCGAGAAGGTCGTTCTGGCGCAAGGAAACCGCGCGCAAGGTCTCCGGGGTGAGGCCGTGGTCGGCGAAGAAGTCGAGGACGTGGGCGGCGCGGTAGTGGCTGGTCGGGTCGTAGGTCGCGCCCGCGAACCGGGCCGCGCCGGGACCGTAGGCCACGCGCGCGGGGTCGTCGCGGTCGGCGATGGCGTCGAACTCGGCGAACCAGCCGGTCACCACCGGACGCGCCGCCGCGGCGTGCGGGGGCACGCGCAGGAAGCAGTTGCCCTCGCCGAGCTGGAGATACTTGTACCCGCCGCCGACGACCCAGGCGGTGGACAATCCGTTGGCGGGCAAGGAGAACGGGACGACACCCAGCGCGTGGTAGACGTCCACCAGCAGTTCGACGCCGTGCCTGCCGCAGACCGGCGCCAGCGCGCCGAGGTCGGGCACGATCCGGGCGTCGGCGAACAGCACCGACGACACCAGGACGGCGGCGGCGCGATCGTCCACTTGGGACGCCAGCCGCTCGGCCAGGGTGTCCACCGGACGCGCCGGGACGCGGACGACCTCGACACCCTCTTCCGCGAGCCTGGCGAGCTGCCTGCGCAGCGTGTGGAACTCGCCGTCGGTCGTGACCAGCCGCGGCCGCCGGGGCAGGTCCACGGCGGACAGGAAGCGGATGACGAGGTCGTGGGTGCTGGCCCCGAGCGCGACCGCGCCGTCCGCGCCATTCGTGCCATCATCTGTGCCATTCGTGCCTTCCGTGCCTTCCGGATAGCCGAGAAGCGCGGCGAACCCGGCGCGCACCCGGTCCGCCTTGGCGAACGCGCGCTCCCACTTAGCGTCCACCGCGTCCGCGGCATCGGAGAACGCCTCGATCTGGCCCGCCAGCGCGACATCCGGCCACGCCTGGTGCGAGTGCCCGGTGAGCGGCAGCCGCTCGGCGACCCGGAACCGGCGGTAGTGCCGCGCCAGCTCCTCGGGCCTCACAGCTCGCTCCGCACGGCCCACAGGTCGGGGAACGCGGCCGTGAACAGCGTGCCGCGCAGGTACGCCGCGCCCGGCGAGCCCCCGGTGCCCGGTTTCGCGCCGATGGTCCGCTCGACCATCCGCACGTGCCGGTACCGCCACTCCTGCACGCCCTCGTCGAGGTCGACCAGATGCTCGGCGACCGTGGCCGGGCCCGCGTCGTCGGCGTAGACGGCCAACAGGACCCGCTGCACCGCGGGCGATGGGGCCACGGGCGCGGACACGTCCCGGTCCAGCGACTCGGCCGGGACGGCGTAGCCGTGGACGGCGAGGTAGGCCAGGAACGAGTCGTAGAGCGAGGGCCGGGCCATGGCCTCGGCGATCCGGGCCCGCTGCGCGCCGCCCTCGGCGTACGGCGCGAGCGCGCGCTCGTCGCGGCGGCCGAGCACCGCCTCCAGCTCCCGGAACTGGGCGGACTGGAACCCGCTCGCCGCGTCGAGCCGCGCCCGGAAGCCGGTGAACTGGCGCGGAGTCATGGTCTCCAGCACGTCGATCTGCGCCACGGTCACCTTGAGGATCGTCAGCACCCGGCGCAGCGTGCGCACCGCGTGCGCGGTGTCGCCGTCGGCGAGCACGGCCTGCAACCGCGCCAGCTCGTGCAGGAGCTGCTTGAACCACAGCTCGTAAACCTGGTGGATGACGATGAACAGCAGCTCGTCGTGCTCGTCGGAGCGGGGCCGCTGCGCGCCCAGCACCTCGTCCAGGGCGAGATAGGAGGTGTAGGTGAGGGCCGGGGCGGCCGGGTTGGTCGGGTCGGTCAAGTCGGTCACGGTGTCGTCGCTTCCGTCTGGGCGGCTCCGCCGGGGTCTCCTGCGCGGAGCTAGGTCCCATCGAACAACGCCCCGGCCGCGCGCGGCCACCCGAACGGCGGCGGAGGCAGGGACCGAGCACGCCCGCCGGAACCTCTTTGGTCGGACTGTCGGTGCTCCTTGAGATCATGAGCCCATGACCGACGACGCGTTCTGGCACCTGATCGGCCGAGCGGTGGAGCAGCCGGGCGACCGCGACGAGCGAGCCGACTGGCTCACCGAGGAGCTGACGCGCCTTCCCGTGGCCCAGATAGTCGACTTCGCGCGCAAGCTCTCCTCGGTCCGCCTGCGGGCGGACACCTGGGCCATGTGGGCCGCGGCCAACGTCGTCTACCGCGGCTCGTGCTCCGACGACAGCTTCTGGTACTTCCAGCTCTGGCTGCTCACCCTCGGCCGCGCCGAGTTCGACCGCGTCGTCGCCGACCCGGACACCCTCGCCGACGTCCCCGCCGTGCGCTCGCTGGCCGCGCGCCCGATGCGCGAGTGGGCGGACCAGGACTGGCCGGAGTGGGAGAGCCTGGACTACGCGGCGCACGAGGCGCACCAGGAGGTCACCGGTCAAGAGTGCGGCCTGGAGCGACTGCTCGACCTGCCGCAGTGCCCGGAGCCCGCTGGTCCGCCGCTGGACCCGGCCGAGCACCCCGCCGCGCTGCCCCGCCTCACGGCGCTGTTCGCCCCCGCCCCCATGGAGCTGACCGGCCAACCCTGAACGGGCCCGCCACTCGGGTCAGGCGATCGACCGCTGCCCGATCCGTGAACCGCCGTGGGGCTAACGCCACCGCGGCCGGTTCGACGCGTGCCGTGGCCCTTTCCGTTCTCCTCGACACCTCGACGGGGCTACTACGTTCCGCAAACTTCCCCGTTCGGCTATTTCACCCAAATGGGTGGTCACACCACCCTGTTCAAGCAAAGGCGTTTCACGTTCCGGCCGAATGGCGGAAACTAGGCGAGCCGCCCACCGGTAGACGGCTCGAACCCTACTTTTCAGTAGGAGACGGTTGGGCTCCCGCTCGAACAGGAACCCAACCGCCGGAGACCCAGATCTCGTATCCACGCGAGGACAACAGACCAAAGGGGTGCTCGCCCCTGAGTGTCGGGCGTCGAAAGGCGCGCGTGCAAGTTGACCACGTGTTCCGAAGATATCCAGAAACGTCCACAAGGCGCTGACCTGCGCGGTTGCGGAGAAAGATCGTTAGCAGGGGGAACTTTTAACCCGTACGTGCGTACTCTTTCCACCGGCGCCACCGTTGTGGACGACTTGGACGCGCCGTTCGGGAACGTCCAACCGGAAACGCCCAAGCGCAAGATGCAATCTTCGGACGCCACGCGGCGCTACTCCACTTTCGGTTTCGCCACCCGTTAGGGCAGACTCTCGATCGGACTCGCGCTCCACCACGAGGCCCGGTGGCTCGAACCGCCGGGGCTACTTCTCCCGTCGAGCGCGACTTCGTATCCACGCGAAGAAACAACCGAAAGGGGACCCGTTCCCATGTCGTTTCACCGCCGATGGCGGTGCCTGGTCTGGCCAACGGCCAGGCTGGCCATCTGGATAGCCGTCGTCGTCGTGCTGACCATCGCGGCACAGGCGCTGCGAATGCCGCCGGACCTCGCCGTGAGCATCGCTCTTTTCGGGGTCTTCGCCGCACGGGCGGTGACCCAGTGGGTCACCAAGGGCACGCCGGGCGCACTCGGCGACCAAGCGGGCCCCGCGGCGGCGTGAGCTGATGACCGCCCGCCGCAAAGTGCCGCGACGGCCGCTGCGCAGCTCAGCCGAAGGCGCCCTCGCCGGTGCGCTCACCGCGCTCCGGCGAGGCACCGGGTTGAGCCCGCACGAGTTCGCCGCCAAGGCCAACATCTCCACGGTCCGGATGCAGCTGGTCGAGAGCGGCTTCGTCACCCCCGACCGCCGCACCCTGGTGGCCTACCTGCAGACCTGCGAACCCGACGAGGCCACTCGCGCGAAGCTGCGGTCCCTGTGGGCCGAGTCGACCAGCGCCACCGGCGGGCCCCCGGCCGAAACCCCGCGCCGAGACTCGGCGCTGGCCGTGATCTCCGCGGCGGTCGACCACGAGACTTCCCGCCGCCAGAGTCACCTGGACCGACCCACGGAGCCCATGGATTCCGTGCGGGAGGTCCCGCCTGACACGCCTGAACAGAACGCCCGCAGCCACAACGTGGACGCGCAGACCACTGACGGCTTCCCGGCCCAGGCAAGGGCCTGCCCACCCCGAGGGGGAGCGATCAAACAATCCGACGTCCGCTACAGCATCGCCAAACCGGCCTGGCGGCGGCAGAACGAGGTGTCGCAGGCCGACTCCGGCCTCTGGCCCGCCCCCGAGGGCGTCACCACGGTAGCCGAGTTCACCGCGGCGATGCTCGCGATCAAGACCAGCACCGGCCTGTCCTACGAAACCCTCGCGCAGGCGAGCAAGCGCATCGATTTCCCGTTGGCCCGCAGCACGGTCCACGCGCTGTGCACCAAGGAGAAGCTGCCCGCCGCGCGCGACACTGTCACCTGCTTCATCGAGATCTGCGGTGGCACCAGGGAGGACATCCAGGCGTGGACCGCGACCTGGCAACGCCTCGCCCAGAGCCTGGCCACCGACAACTCCGCCGAAGGCGCCGAGACGGCGCCGGACGAGAGCGCCCCGGCCCAGAATCCAGAGCGCGCCCCCAGCGCCGACAGCTACCTGTCCAGAAACAAGAAAGCCTGCGCCATCGCCCTGTGGCTGTTCACCATCGTCTTGACCGTGTTCATCACCCTGGCCGCGAGCAGGCCGGATCTCCTCTGGTGACCGCGAACCCGCGGCTGATCACCGGGTCGTCGCCGGAAGGAAACCAGGTTCCGGCTTGTTACCGTGGTGTGGTGAACGTCGAGGTGACCCCGCTGCCGGGGATCGGAACACGCCAGGACTTCGTGTCGCGGTCGGGGCGGCGGATCGGGGTGATCACCCATCGGGACGGGCACGTCGACCTGATCGTGTCCAAGCAGGAGGACCCGGACGCCTGCGTGGCGTCGATTCCGCTGTCCGTGGAGGAGTCCGGGGCGCTGGCAAACCTGCTCGGGGCGCCGCACCTGGTGGCGCAGTTGGCCGAGCAGCACCGGGAGGTGACCGGCGTGACGACCCGTCAGCTTCCGCTCGCGCCCGACTCCCCCTATGCCGGGCGGACTCTGGGCGACACGGCCCTGCGCACCCGCACGGCGGTGTCGGTGGTGGCGGTGGTGCGGGCCGGGGCGGTGCACGCCTCGCCGCGGCCGGACTTCCTGCTGGCCGGTGGCGACATGCTGGTCACGGTCGGCACCGCGGAGGGTCTCGCGGCGGCCGTCGACGTCCTCGACCGCGGCTGAACGACGCCGGACCGACGCCGGACCAGGTAGGAAAGCGGATACTTGCACAACACTGCTGTCTCTCTCATCGAACTGGGAGCGGTCTTCTTCGGCCTCGGCCTGCTCGGGCGGCTCGCCTGGCGCATCGGCATCTCCCCCATCCCGCTCTACCTGGTCGGCGGGCTCGCCTTCGGCTCGGGCGGGCTCGTCCCGCTCGAAGGCATCGCGGGATTCACCGAGATCGCGGGCGAGATCGGCGTCGTGCTGCTGCTCCTGCTGCTGGGCCTGGAGTACTCCGCGGCCGAACTCGTCACCGGACTGCGCCGGTCGTGGCTGGCGGGCCTGCTCGACCTGGTGCTCAACGCGGCGCCCGGCGCGGCCGTCGCGTTGCTCCTGGGCTGGGGCCCGGTCGGCGCGCTGGCCATGGCGGGCGTCACCTATATCTCCTCGTCCGGCATCGTCGCCAAGGTGCTCGGCGACCTGGGCAGGCTCGGCAACCGGGAGACCCCGGTCGTGCTCTCGATCCTGGTGTTCGAGGACCTGGCGATGGCGGTGTACCTGCCGATCCTGACCGCCCTGCTGGCGGGCGCGACCCTGCTCGGCGGCCTGACCACGGTGGGCGTCTCGCTGATCGCGATCACCGTGGTGCTGGTGGTGGCGCTGAAGTTCGGCCGGTTCGTCTCGATGGCGGTGGACAGCCCCGAGCCAGAGGTGTTCCTGCTGCGCGTGCTCGGCGCCGCCCTGCTGGTCGCGGGCATCGCCTCCCAGTTGCAGGTGTCGGCCGCGGTGGGCGCGTTCCTGCTCGGCATCGCGATCTCCGGCTCCACCGCCGAGAACGCCACCAAGCTGCTTGAGCCGCTGCGCGACCTGTTCGCGGCCATGTTCTTCGTGGTGTTCGGCCTCAACACCGACCCGAGGAGCATTCCCCCGGTCCTGGCCTTCGCCGTCGCCCTGACCGTCGTCACCACCCTGACCAAGGTCGCCACCGGCTGGTTCGCCGCCCGGCAGCAGGGCATCGCGCGGATGGGCCGGGTGCGCGCGGGCGCCGCCCTGGTCGCCCGCGGCGAGTTCTCCATCGTCATCGCGGGCCTGGCGGTCAGCGCGGGCGCGGTGGACGAGCAGCTCGCCGCCCTCGCCACCGCCTACGTCCTGCTGATGGCCATCCTGGGCCCGGTCGCCGCCCGGGTGGTCGAGCCGGTGGCCCTGGCCGTGCGGCGCAGACTCCGCCCCGTCCCCGCGACCTGACCTCGGTCAGCGGCCGAGGGCCGCGCAGGCGGCGTCCACCGCCGGTCCGCGCAGCTCGTCGGCGGACAGGTGCGGGAAGTGGATGGCGCAGTCCTGGAGGCCGCCGATGGCCACCACCGCGCGGGCGGACTGGGCCAGCGTGCGGTCCGGGCCGTAGAGCAGAGTCGCCAACCGCTCGCGCCAGCCTAGGACCAGGTCGATCAAGCCGAGTTCGGTGAGGGTGGCAGGCTCGGCGAGCACGAACATGATCTCTTCGCGGTGCCCGCAGTGGAAGTCGAAGTAGCCCTCCAGCACGGCGCGCGGCTCCACCGGCCGCCCCGCCTCAAGGCGGGACAGGAAAGCGTCGCCGCCCTCGATCAGCGGCTGCACGATGCTGCGGACCAGCTCCTCGCGTGAGGAGAAGTGGTAGTAGAGCGCGGGTTTGGTGATGCCAAGGCGGTCGGCGATCTCCCGCAGGCTGGTCTTCTGCACGCCCTTCTCCGCGAAAAGCTCGCGGGCGACCTCTTGGATGCGCTGCTTGGTCTGTGGGGACGGCTTGGACACCGGCCCAGCATAACTGACTTACCGGTAGGTAAGCTCTCGGATAGGATTTACCTATCGGTAAGTAAGTGAGCAAGGGGGACCCATGCGGATTCTGATCTCGGGGGCCAGCATCGCCGGGCCGGTGCTGGCGTACTGGCTGACCAGGCACGGCTTCAGCGTCACGGTGGTCGAGCGGTCGCCGACGCCGCGCAAGACCGGCGGCCACGCCGTCGATCTGTTCCGGCCCGCCATGGACATCTCGGAGAAGATGGGGGTGCTGCCGCGCGTCGAGGCGATGGCCACCGGCACCGACCGGATGACCCTGATCCGGCCGGGCGAGACGCGGCCGGTGACGCTGAACCTGGCGAAGGTGTTCAGCGCGGCGTCGGACCGGCACGTCGAGATCATGCGCGACGACCTGAGCGAGATTTACCACGACGCCACCCGCGACGACGTCGAGTACGTCTTCGGCGACTCGATCACCGCCATAGACGAGGACGGCGCGGGCTGCGAAGTCAGCTTCGAGCGCGGCGGCCGACGCCGGTTCGACCTCGTCGTCGGCGCCGACGGGCTGCACTCGAACGTGCGGCGCATCGTCTTCGGCGAGGAGTCCCAGTTCAGCTCGTTCATCGGCGCCTACCTGGCGGTGTTCTCCCGCGCGAACGACCTGGGCCTCGACCGCGAGATGCGCAACCACGCCGACGTCGGCCGGATGGCCGGGCTCTACGGCGCCCCGCACAGCGACGACGCGCGGGTGGTCTGCCTGTTCCGCACCGAGCACCCGCTCGACTACCACTACCGGGACGTGGCGCGGCAGAAGGACCTGCTGCGCGCGGCGCTCGCCGGAATGCACGACGAGGTCGACCGCTGGCTGGCCGACCTCGACACCACCTCGGCGTTCTACTTCGACTCGATCACCCAGCTGCGCATGGGCTCCTGGTCGCGGGGGCGGGTGACGCTCGTGGGCGACGCCGGGTACTGCCCGGGGCCCGCGGTCGGCGGCAGCACCAGCCTCGCGGTCTACGGCGCCTACGTGCTGGCGGGCGAGCTGGCCGACGCGGGCGGCGACCACGAGCGCGCCTTCGCCGCCTACGAGCGGGAACTGGCCGAGCCGGTGCGCGCCGCCCGCGAGTTCGCGCTGACCGCGGCCAAGAGCATCATCCCGACCTCGCGCCGCGGCCTGTGGACCCTGGTCAACGGCGCGCGCCTGGTCTCGGCGCTGCCCGAGAGCGTCGGCCGCGTCCTGGCCCGGCTCGGCTCACCCGGGCTGCGCGCCCAGGACTCGCTGCCGGTCAGGGACTACTCGGCGACGGTCCACCACTAGCCGCCCGACCGACAGCGCTATCACCGACCGCTTAACCGACTGCTTCACAACCGGCAGCGCGATAACCGGCTGTCATAAAACCGACAGTCACAATCCCACCGCGGAATAGAGGGCGCCCACCTCAGGCCGGTTCAGCGCCCGGATCGACCCGGGCCGCTGGTTGCCCAGCCGGACCTCGCCGATTTGGGTGCGGACCAGCTTGAGGACGGGGTGGCCCACCTCTTCGAGCAGGCGGCGCACGATGTGCTTGCGGCCCTCGTGCAGCACGACCTCGACCAGGGCCTTGCCCGCGTAGTTGTCGACCAGCTTGAACGAGTCGACCCGGGCCGGGCCGTCGTCGAGCATGACCCCCTCGCGCAGCGTGCGGCCGACGTCGCGGCCGACCGGGCCGGGCACCTCGGCGAGGTAGGTCTTGAGCACCTCGAACGACGGGTGCATCAGCCGGTGGGCCAGGTCGCCGTCGTTGGTGAGCAGCAGCAGGCCCTCGCTGTCGGCGTCGAGACGGCCAACGTGGAAGAGGCGGTCGACGCGGTCGCGCAGGTAGTCCCCGACGCAGGGCCGCCCCCGGTCGTCGGTCATGGTGCTGTGCACCCCGCGCGGCTTGTTCAGCGCCAGGTAGAGCCGGTCGTCGCGGACCACCACGCGCACGCCGTCGACATGGATCACCGCGTTCTCGGGATCGACCCGCCTGCCCTGCTCGCGCACGATCTCACCGTCGACGCTCACCCGGCCTTGATCGATCAGATCCTCGGCGGCCCGCCGCGAGGCCACTCCCGCGCTGGAGAGCACCTTCTGCAGCCGAACGCCTTCCGGGCTATCAGACATCGTCAATCGCATCCACTTCTGGCAACAGCGGAGCGATCGGGGGCAAATCCTCCAGTGAGGACAGCCCCAACCGCTCCAGGAACAACTCAGTGGTCCGGTACAGGATCCCACCGGTCTCGGAATCGGTGCCGGTCTCCTCGATCAGACCGCGCACGACGAGCGTACGGATGACGCCGTCGACGTTCACACCCCGCACCGCCGCGACCCGCGCGCGGGTCACCGGCTGGCGGTAGGCGATGACCGCGAGGGTCTCCAGCGCCGCCCTGGTGAGCTTCGCCCGCTGCCCGTCGAGCAACAGCTTCTCGACAACCGGCGCGTACCGGTCCCGAGTGTAGAACCGCCACCCCGTGCCCACGCGCCGCAGGTCGATCCCACTGCCCTGCTCGGTGTAGCGGGCCGAGAGCCGCCGCAGCGCCGTGCGCACCCGCGTGACGCTCTGGTCGACGGCGGTGGCCAGCACCTCGTCCTCGGCTGGCGCGTCCACGACGAGCAGCACGGCTTCCAGCGCGGCGTCGAGCGCGTCGTCCTCGGTCAGGTCGGGGAAGGCGGCCTTGGCCGCAACCAGGTCCTCTGGCTCGTCTTCCTCCGGCGGCGCCTCGGCCGGGGCGGGTTCGCCCGGGGAGTCGGCCACCGAAGCGGCGTCGGCCGGGGGCGACTCTTCGAGGGTCCCGTCCGCCTCGCCTGCCGCGTCGGTCCGCTCGGTCATCCGTAGTCCTCTTCCTCGGCGGCGATCGGCACGGCGGCGGCTTCCGCCACGCTGCCGCCGGTCCACTCGACATACAGCTCGCCCAGCGGGTCGGACTGTTCAAACAGGACAGTGGCCTCCCGGTAGAGCTCCAGCAGCGCGAGGAACCTGGCCACGATATCGATGGTGTGCTCGCAGTCGGCGACCAGTTCGGCGAAGCTCGCCCGGCCCGCCTCGGCCAGCTTCACCCGCAGCAGCGCCGCCGTCTCGCGGACCGACACCCGGCCCATGTGCAGGTGGTCCAGCGACACCGACGGCGGCGGCTTCGGCCGGAAGACCGCGGTGGCGATGGCCGCGAAGCGCGCGACGTCCACCCCCAGCATGACCTCGGGCATCAGGTCCTGAAAGCGATCCTCCAGAGCAACAGACCTCGGGTAGCGGCGCAGCGCGCCCGCCTCAAGCTCGCTGAACAGCGCGGCGACCTGCTTGTACGCCCGGTACTGCAACAGGCGCGCGAAAAGCAGGTCCTTGGCCTCCAGCAGCGCCAGGTCCTCCTCGTCCTCGACGTCGCCCGCGGGCAGCAGCCGGGCCGCCTTGAGGTCGAGCAGGGTCGCGGCGACGACCAGGAACTCGGTGGTCTCGTCCAGGTTCCAGTCCTCGCCCAGCGCCCGGATGTGGGCGATGAAGTCGTCGGTGACCCGGTGCAGGGCGACCTCGGTGACGTCCATCTGGTGCTGGGAGATGAGCTGCAGCAGCAGGTCGAACGGGCCCTCGAAGTTCGACAGCTTGACGGTGAACCTGCCGCTGGGAGCGGCGGGCGGGTCGGCCACCGCGGTCACTTCCCGGTGTCCTGGCGCAGCCGTCGCACCAGCACCGAGTCCTCGCCGTGCGCGTCGAGGTCAGCCAGCACGACCGCGACCGCCTCGCGCACGACCCGGCCGCGGTCCACCGCGAGGCCATGGGTGGCGCGCAGCGCGAGGCGGGCGTGCTCCAGGGCGAGCAGCTCCTCGTCGGAGACGTAGACGGTGATCTTCGACGTGTGCTTCTGCCGGGGCGTCGGCCGGACCGGCGGGCGGGGGGCGGGCTCGGCCGGGGTGGCCGGGTCGAACCAGTCGGCCCGCTCGGGCGGGCTCACCGGGGCGCTCTGGCACAGCTCGGCCGCGCCGAGGAGCGAGATCCTCCGGGTCACCGGGCGATCACCTCGCGGGCGAGCTGCCGGTAGGCCTTCGCGCCAGCCGAGCGCGGCGCCCAGGTGGTGATCGGCTCCCCGGCGACGGTGGTCTCCGGAAACCGGACCGTGCGGTTGATGACCGTGTCGAACACGGTCTCGCCGAACGCCTCCACCACGCGCGCCATGACCTCGCGCGAGTGCAGGGTGCGCGGGTCGAACATGGTGGCGAGGATGCCGGTGATGTCCAGCTTCGGGTTGAGCCGTTCGCGGACCTTGTCGATGGTGTCGATGAGCAGCGCCACGCCGCGCAGGCTGAAGAACTCGCACTCCAGCGGAATCAGGACCCCGTCGGCGGCGGCTAGCGCGTTGACGGTGAGCAGGCCGAGCGAGGGCTGGCAGTCGACCAGGATGTAGTCGTAGTCGTCGAACACCGGCCGGATCGTGCGCAGCAGCGAGTGCTCGCGGCCGACCTCGCTGACCAGCTGCACCTCGGCCGCGGACAGGTCGATGTTGCTCGGCAGCAGGTCCATGTTCTCCACGGTCGTGCGGAGCACGACGTCGTGGACGCCGACCGACCGCTCGATGAGCACGTTGTAGATGGTGCGGTCGAGCTGGTGGGCGGGGATGCCCAGGCCGACCGACAGCGCGCCCTGCGGGTCGAAGTCGACCAGCAGCACGCGCCTGCCGAACTCGGTCAGCGCGGCGCCCAGGTTGATCGTGGAGGTCGTCTTGCCCACCCCGCCCTTCTGGTTGCAGATCGCCAGGACCTGCGCCGGGCCGTGGTGGTCGAGCAGCGCGGGCTCGGGGATGTGCCGCAGCGGTCTCCCGGTCGGGCCCACCCCGCTGCCGGTGACCTCGTCGTGTCCGTCGTCGTCGGCGTCGGTGGCGGCCCGGGGCGCGATGCTCAACTCCACCGCACCGCCGCGTAGCTGCTCCGACTGCGGAAGTGTCGACATGGCGATCTAGCTCCTTGTCGCCTCGCGATCCTGACTACCGCAGAGTAAAGGGGCGGGTTCCCGCTACCAACGCGGCTCGCCGACGATTCACCGCGCGGTTGTCAAGACCTCCGCCGAGACACTTCTCAGCTGTTCACGCGCTCCACGGCGCCCAGGATGGAGTCGAGCAGGCCGGGAAAGCGCCGGTCGAGGTCCGCGCGGCGGACCGACAGCCAGCGCTGGTTGCCGTCGCGGCGGGTGTGGGTCACCCCGGCCTCACGCAAGACCCGCAGGTGCTGCGAGAGCGTCGACTTGGCCACCGACACGTCCAAGTTCCCGCAGGACAGCTCCCCCGCGTCGGACAGCTGCGTGATCACGGCCAGCCGGGTCGGGTCGCTGAACGCGTGCAGCACCTCGGGCAGGACCAACCGATCGACCTCGGGTTCGTCTAGTTCGCCCATCGCGCACCTCCGGCAGCAAACATTAGGCGAGTGCGCGCCGTAACGGCAGGGGTCCGTCAGTCGGCCGGGTAACACACGCCCAGGTCACCGCGCACGCCGTCGAGCAGCGCCAGGATCCCCACGGTGTCGGCGAGCGGAACCAGCGGGCTTTCCGCGAGCCCGGCGCGCGGACAGGTCACGGTGCCGACCGTCGCGGCGTGCGCGCCCGCGCCGAGGATTCCCCAGCGGACGGGGCGGCCAGCGTCCAGGGCGGCTGCCATGTCCGAAACCTCTAGCCGTTAGCGCGGGGATGGGAGGTCGCGTACACCTCGCGCAGTGTCGTGACCGTCACCAGCGTGTAGATCTGGGTGGTCGTCACCGACGCGTGCCCCAGGAGCTCCTGCACGACCCGCACGTCCGCGCCGCCCTCCAGCAAGTGCGTCGCAAACGAGTGCCGCAGCGTGTGCGGGGAGACCGGGGCGGTGATCCCGGCCTGCTCGGCGGCGGCCTTGAGCGCGGTCCACGCGCTCTGCCGCGACAGCCTGCCGCCGCGCAGGTTGAGGAACACCGCAGGCGTCCCCCGGCCGCGGGCCGCGAGCGCTGGCCGGGCGCGGACCAGGTAGGCGTCCACCGCGGCGAGGGCGGGCAGGCCGATCGGGACCAGGCGCTGCTTGCCGCCCTTGCCGTCGAGCAGGACAGTGCGCTCGACGGCGTCGATGTCGTCCAGGTCCAGGCCGACCGCCTCGGAGATGCGGGCGCCGGTCGAGTAGAGGACTTCCAGCAGCGCCCGGTCGCGCAGCATCCCGGGGCCCTCACCGACCGCGGTGTCCAGCAGGCGCAGCACCTCGTCCACCGGGAGCGCCTTGGGCAGCCTGCGCGGCGGGGTCGGCGGCTTGACCGCGCGCGCCACGTCGTGCTGGGTCAGCCCCTCCCGGACGGCGAACCGATGCAGCCCGCGCACGGCGACCAGGGCGCGGGCCGCGGACGACGCGGCCAGCGGCGGGTGCTCCGCGTCGCCCTCGCGCAGCACGGCGAGGAACGCCGAAACGTGCCGCTCGCCCACGTCGGCGAGGTCGGCGATTCCCTCTGCGGCCAGGTGGTCGAGGTAGCGGCGCAGGTCGCGGGTGTAGCCGTCGAGGGTGTTGGGGGCGGTGCCGCGCTCGACGGCCAGATGGTCGAGATAGGTCCGCAGCGCGGCCGCGGCGGGCTGGCTCCCGAAGTCGGCCACGGCGCGAGCGTAGCCCGAACGCCGGTCCGGACAACGGTGGCACGCGGACGAAACCGACGATCCGCGCCTCGCGTCTGACGTATCGTGACGACCGTGAGCGAACCCGCTGGGCCCGACTCGGTGCGTATCGGCACCGTCGAGCGGGAGGACGCCATCCGCGTCCTCGGCGAGCACTTCGCCGCGGGCAGGCTCAGCCTGGCCGAATACGAGCAGCGGGTGAGCCAGGCCGTCGACGCGGTCAACCGCGGCGACCTGCGCCCGCTGTTCGCCGACCTGCCCGCGCCCTACCCGCCGTTCATGGCCCCGCCGGTCTGGCCAGCGCCGCCGCCCCCGGTCACACCGCACTACCCGCCGTACGTGCCGGTGCGGCCGTACCCGCCGGTCCAGCCGCAGTGGGGCGAGTACTCCGACAAGTCGAAGGTCGTGGCCGGGCTGCTGCAGATCCTGGTGCCCTTCGGCGCGGGCCGCTTCTACACCGGCCACACCGGCATCGCCGTCGCCCAGCTGCTGACCTGCGGCGGGTTCGGCCTGTGGTGCCTGATCGACGGGATCATCCTGCTGGTCAACGGCGGCACCGACGGCTACGGCAGGCGCCTGCGCGACTGAGCCGACCGGCCGCGCTCAGCCCTGGCGGGCCGAGAACGCGGTCGGCTTGCCCGGCCACGGCGCGTCGGCGGCGCGGGCGGGCGCCGCCCCGGAGTCGACGGCGTAGGCGGCGAGCACGCCCGCGACGGCGGCGCCGTTGACGATCTCGCCCGCCAGCACCATCCGCACCGCCTCCCCGAGCGGGACGCGGCGGGCGGTCAGGTCGGCCTCTTCCTCCCCCAGCACCTCACGGTCCACAGTGGACAACCCGGTGGCGAGGTAGACACGCACGGCCTCGTCGGTGAACCCGGGCGAGACCGCCACGTCGGTGAGCACCGACCAGTCGCTCGCGGCGAGGCCGACCTCCTCGGCGAGCTCGCGCTTCGCCGCGGCTAGCGGGTCCTCCCCGGCGTGGTCGATCAGCCCGGCGGGCAGCTCCCACAGCCGCTCCCCCACCGGGTGGCGGTACTGCCGGATCAGCACCAGGTTGCCCTCGTCGTCCAGCGCGGCGATCCCCACCGCCCCCAGGTGCTCCACGACCTCGCGGCGCGCGGTCGAGCCGCCGGGCATCCGCACCTCGTCCAGCCGCAGCGCGAGGATCTTGCCCACGTGGATGTCCCGGCTGGACACCAGGTCGAACACGTGCCGGGCGCTGTCGTCCAACTCAGCGGCCATCTCGGTGCCGTCGTTCAGGTCGGTCATGCCTGGGCCGCCGCGCTCACGGGCTCATCCAGTTCCACCGGCAGCCGCTCGGCCAGCAGGTAGTCCATGGCCGCGCGGATGAATCCGGCGAACAGCGGGTGCGGGCGCGTCGGGCGGCTCTTGAGCTCCGGGTGCGCCTGGGTGCCGACGAAGAACGGGTGGACCTTCGCCGGAAGCTCCACGAACTCGACCAGGTGGCCGTCGGGCGAAGTGCCGGAGAACACGACCCCGGCCTTGGCGAGCCGGTCGCGGTAGGCGTTGTTGACCTCGTAACGGTGCCGGTGCCGCTCGGTGACCTCCCGGCCGCCGTACACGCCAGCCACGACCGAGCCACTGGCCAGCGTCGCCGGGTACGACCCGAGCCGCATCGTGCCGCCCATGTCGCGCTCGCCCGCCACGACGTCCTTCTGGTCGGCCATGGTGCTGATCACCGGATTCGCCGTGTCGTCGAACTCGGCGGAGCTGGCGTCGGGGATGCCCGCCAGGTTGCGCGCGGTCTCGATCACCATGCACTGCAAGCCCAGGCACAGCCCCAAGGTCGGGATGCGGTTGACCCGGGCGTAGGTGATGGCGCCGATCTTGCCCTCGATGCCGCGCACGCCGAACCCGCCGGGGATGAGCACGCCGTCCACGCCCGCGAGCGCGGCGGCGGCGCCGACCGGGGTCTCGCAGGTGTCCGAGGGCACCCACACGACCTCGACCTTGGCGCGGTGGGCGAACCCGCCCGCGCGCAGCGCCTCGGTGACCGACAGGTACGCGTCGGGCAGGTCGACGTACTTGCCGACCAGCGCGATGCGGACCGTCTCCTTGGGCTTGTGCACCCGGTCGAGCAGGTCGCCCCACACCGTCCAGTCGACGTCGCGGAACGGCAGGCCCAGGCGGCGCACCACGTAGGCGTCGAGGCCCTCGCCGTGCAGCACCCGGGGAATGTCGTAGATCGACGGCGCGTCCGGGGCGGCGACCACGGCGTCGGTGTCCACGTCGCACATGAGCGCGATCTTGCGCTTGAGCCCGTCCGGGATCTCCCGGTCGGCGCGGCAGACGATCGCGTCGGGCTGGATGCCGATGTTGCGCAGCGCGGCCACCGAGTGCTGCGTCGGCTTGGTCTTGAGCTCCCCGGACGGCGCGAGGTAGGGCACCAGCGAGACGTGCAGGAAGAAGACGTTGTCGCGGCCCACGTCGTGGCGGACCTGGCGGCAGGCCTCCAGGAACGGCAGCGACTCGATGTCGCCCACGGTGCCGCCGACCTCGGTGATCACCACGTCCGGCGCGCGGCCGGTGTCGTCCGGCGCGGCCATGGCCCGGATGCGGGCCTTGATCTCGTCGGTGATGTGCGGGATGACCTGCACGGTGTCGCCCAGGTACTCGCCGCGCCGCTCCTTGGCGATGACCTCCGAGTAGACCTGCCCGGTGGTGACGTTCGCGCTGCCGGACAGGCTGCGGTCGAGGAAGCGCTCGTAGTGGCCGATGTCGAGGTCGGTCTCGGCGCCGTCCTCGGTGATGAACACCTCGCCGTGCTGGAACGGGTTCATCGTGCCCGGGTCGACGTTGAGGTACGGGTCCAGCTTCTGCATGGTGACCCGCAGGCCGCGCGAGGTGAGTAGCTGACCCAGGCTGGACGCGGTGAGCCCCTTGCCCAATGAGGAGGCGACGCCTCCCGTGACGAAGACGTGCTTGGTCGTCCGAGCGTGCTGCACCAACGAGGCTCCCGTGGTAGATCCAGGCCATCGCCTAAGCGGGCCGTAGCGGTTGCGGCGACAGGCTGCGCACCCGCCGTTCCACGGGACCTCACGATAACACCAGCTACCCCGGCCGGCGCACGGCCGCTCCGCCGTGTCGCGCGGACCCGGCGGAGCGGCGCGGACCGGCGGTCAGGGGGTCGGCGAGCAGGCCGCGGTCCCGACGACGACCTCGCCCGCGATGCCGGACGCGGGCTGGAAGCGGATGCGCGCCATCGTCAGCGCCATGCTGCCGTCCGGGCGCTGCGGCTGGGCGATCTCGTTGAAGGTGACCGTGGCCAGCACCGCGCCCTCGGCCGTGGTGATCTCCTGCCGGTGGTCGACCGGCACCGGGTTGGGCAGTTCGCCGAACCCGGCGATCCCGCCCGTTTCCCAGCTCACGGTGGTGCCGCCGCGGGTGGCCGCGCAGCTGACCCGGTAGCGGTCGAAGCGCAGCCGCGGCCCGCCCAGCGGGACCAGCGCCGACATCTCGAACCCGAGCCCGACGGCCTCGACAGCGGAGGTGGTGACGTGGTCGTCCGGGTCGACCACCGTGGTCGCGCAGGTGGAACCGCCCCCGGCGAACCGCAGGCCGGGCACGCTGACTTCCTCGGCGCTGTTGGCCGCGGGGCCGCCCAGCGAGCAGACTGCCAGCGGCCCCACCTCGACCGGCTCCCCGCCGTCCCGCACGAAACTCGCCGACCCCAGCCCCGCCACCCCCGCGGGAGCCCGACCCGCCAGCCCGCCGGTCACCGACCGGGTGACCGTCACCCCGGCGACGTCGGCCTGCGCATCCCCTGCCCTGTCCGACTGCCCGGCGGCCACCGGCCACGTGACCATCGGAGCCTCACCCGCTCCGGAAACCACCGCGGCCGTGACCGCGGCGGCTGGCGAAGTGGCCGCCGCCGGTGGCGCGCCCGCGGCCAGCGCCGCCGCCGCGATCACGCTGAGGACCCGTGCTGCCTTGACCTGTCTCATTCCCACTCCCTTGCCTTCGCGGGCGGAACGCCCGCCCGCCTTGGGCGACATCGGTTGGCGAGGGATCGGAAATGAGCTGGTCAGGGCACCTCCCACTCGTCCGGGACCGGCTTTTCCGTCGATCGGGACCCGCTTTTAGCCGGTGGCGAGCCCGGGAGCGGTCGCCTGGGCGTTGCCCGCGCTGCCGTAGCGGCCCGCCTTGCCCACCAGCTGCTCCCCCAGCGCCAGGATCGTCACGATCCGCCCGGCCGGGGCGTCCACGTTGTCCACAGTGGACAAAATGGAGGTCGCGGCCGCGTCGGCGCGGGCGACGCCGACCGGGCCGGAGCCCTCCGCCGAGCCGGACCGGCCCGCGAGGACCGCGCCGGAGCCCGAGCGGTCGACCTGGGTGGCGAACCGGGCGATGGTCGCCGCGCGGTCGCCTGCGCCGTCGCCGGAGGCCGCGCCGCCGGTCACCACGACCACCAGCTGCGCGGGCCGCAGGTCCGGCGAGGCCAGCACGAACCCGCCCTCGGTGAGCCCGGCGAGCGCGGCGGCGGACTCCTCGGGGGAAACCTGCGGCTGGGTGCTGACCTTGTCGATGAGCAGCAGCGGCCCGAGCAGGCCGCCCGCGAGGGTGCCCGGGTCCGAGGCCACCGGAAGCTGCTTGCCCGCGGGCAGCAGCCGGGTCACGATGTCCTTGAGCTGGTCGGCGCGGTTCTCGTCGGCGAAGGCGTCGGTGAGCCGCAGTTCGCCGGTGACCGTGCCGCCCGCGCTCGCCACCAGGGTCTTGATCGCGTCGCGGTCGGCCGGGGTCGAGTCCGCGGTGCTGACCAGCGCGACCGTGCGCTGGTCGAGGACCCCGCGCACGGCCAGCGGGCCCACGGTCGCGGCGAACGAGTCGGCGTCGGCGAGCCGGGCGTCGAGCCCGTTGCGCTCGGCCTCCAGGCCGGAGACCTTGGCGGTGAGGTCGCTGTTGTCCGCGTTGAGCCCGGACAGCAGCGGGCGGCTCAGCGTGGTGGAGCCGAACACGACCCCGGTGGCCAGCGCGAGGAACACCGCGGCGATGGAGATGACGTGGTAGCGCAGCGAGATCACGAGAACAGCCCTCCGAGCCAGGCGACGGTCGAGTTCCAGGTGGCGACGAGCCAGTCGCCGGGCGCCCCGCCGATTCCCGACACCGCGATCGCGGCGGCGATCGCGACCAGCGCGGCGACCACCAGCAGCGCCACCGCGAACCCGGAGACCCGGTTGCGGTGCAGAGCCGCGACGGCCTTGGCGTCGACCAGCCTGCTGCCGAGCTTGAGCCGGGTGAGGAACGTCGAGGGGTTGGAGCCGGACCGGCCGCGGTCGAGGAACTCGCGAAGCGTGGCCTGAAAGCCGACGGTGACGACCAGGCTCGCCTCGTGCGTGTCGGCCAGCAGCAGCGCCAAGTCCTCGGCGTTGCCGGAAGCGGGGAAGGTGACCGCGCCGACCCCGAGGTCCTGCACCCGGCCCAGGCCGGGGGCGTGCCCGTCGGTCTGGGCGGGCACGACGATCTCCGCGCCGCAGCGCAGCGCCTCGGTGGAAATCCCTTCGGGGTCGCCGACGATGACGTCGGGTCGGTGCCCGGCCGCGCGCAGGGCGTCCGCGCCCGACTCGACGCCGATCAGGACCGGGCGGTGCTCGCCGAGATAGCGGCGCAGCCGCTTGAGGTCGGCGACGTGCTCGTGCCCCGGCGCGACGACCACGACCTGCCGGTCCCGGATCGGGGTCCGCAGCTCGGGCACGCCGACGCCGTCGAGGAACAGCGCGCGCTCGCGGCGCAGGAACTCGATCGTGTTGGCCGAGAACGCCTCCAACTGGGCCGACATGCCCGTCCTGGCCGCGATCATCTGCTCGGCGACCGAGTCGGGGGTCTGCTGGACGCCGCGGGCGATCTCGCGCTCGCCGATGAACACCCCGCCCTCGTGCAGGCGCAGCCTGCTGCCCTCCCGGATGGCGCGCAGCGCGTCCTGCCCGATGTTGTCGATCAGCGGGATCCCCGCGCCGACGAGCACTTCGGGGCCGAGGTTGGGGAACCGGCCGGAGATCGACGGCGAGGCGTTGACCACGCCCGCGACCTCGGCGCGCACCAGGGCGTCGGCGGTGGCGCGGTCGAGGTCGAGTTGGTCGAGGACCACGACGTCGCCCGCCGCGACCCGGCGCAACAGGTCGCCGGTGCGCCGGTCGACCCGCGCGACACCGGTGATTCCGGGTAGGGATGACCGGGACCGGGTTAGCAATCCGGGGAGCTTCATGGTGCGCATGGTGACAAAGCGACGGCCGCGAAACGCGCGCGCCACGCCCGCCTTCCCTCTGCCGGGTGATGGCACCAACGGGTGAATTTCGCCTGGCAGGCGGGCCGAGCTGACGGATTCTCGCCTCGGGTCAGCGCTTGCGCTTGGGCCGCGGCCGCCCGGTCAGCTCCCAGTCGTGCTTCTCCCCGTCGGCCAGCGCCAGAAGCTCCTCGGCGTGCGCGCGGCCGGTCTCGGTGGACTCCATGCCCGCGAGCATCCGGGCGAGCTCGACCACCCGGTCGGTCTCGTCCAGGGTCCGCACATCGCTTCGGGTGACCCCGCCGTGCGTGCCCTTGTCCACGATCAGGTGACGGTCGGCGAACGCGGCGACCTGCGCCAGGTGCGTCACCACGATCACCTGGTGGGTGCGCGCCAGCCGGGCCAGCCTGCGGCCGATCTCCACCGCCGCCCGCCCGCCGACGCCCGCGTCGACCTCGTCGAACACCAGGGTCGGCACCGGCTCGGAGTGCGCGAGGACCACCTCGATGGCGAGCATCACCCGGGACAGCTCGCCGCCGGACGCGCCCTTGTGGACCGGCAGCGGCTGCGCGCCGTCGTGCGCGACCAGCAGCAGCTCCACCTCGTCCACCCCATCGGGACCGGCGTGCAGGGACTGCCCGCCGACGTCGAGGGCCAGCGCGTCGCCCGCCTCGGCTGGCTTGGGCCGCACGCTGATCTGGATGCTGGACTGGCCCATGGCCAGGCCGCCCAGCTCGTCGGTGACCGCCTTGGCCAGCTCGTCGGCCGCCTCGGCGCGCGCCGCGGTGAGCGCGACGGCGATCTCGGCCAGCTCAGCGGCCAGCGCGCTCTTGCGCGCGGCCAGCTCGCCCAAGGCCTCCTCGGACGTGTCGAGCCCGGCGAGCCGGTCGGCCGCGTCACGCGCCCAGGCCAGCACGCCGTCGACGTCGGCGGCGTACTTGCGGGTGATCGCCTTGAGCTCGGCCTGCCGGGCCAGCACCCGCTCCAGGGCGGCCGGGTCGGCGTCGAGGCCGTCGAGGTAGGCGGTCAGCTCGGCGCCGACGTCGGTCAGCAGCACCGCCGCCTCGGCGAGCCGGGGCTCCAGGTCGCGCAGCCGGGGGTCGTCGGCCCCGGCGAGCCTGCGCTGCGCCTCGCCGATCAGGCCGAGGGCGCCGGGGATGTCCGGGTCGCCGTCCGGGGAGCCCGCCACGGCGTAGCTCGCGCCGGTGGCCGCCTCGCGGAGCTGGTCGGCGTCGGCGAGCCTGCGGGCCTGGTCAACCAGCTCGACGTCCTCGCCGGGGCGGGGGTCGACGGCGGTGATCTCGTCCAGCCCCAGCCGCAGCATCTCGGCCTCGCGGGCCAGTTCCCGCGCGCGCGTGGTCCGGTCGGTCAGCTCGGCGGTGACCGCCAACCACTCCTCGCGGACCGAGCGGTAGCGCGCCAGCACGTCGGCGACGGCGTCCCCAGCGAACCGGTCGATGACCGCGCGCTGCTCGGCGGGCCGCAGCAGCCGGAGCTGGTCGTTCTGGCCGTGCACCGCGATGAGCTGCTCGGCCAGGTACGACAGCACCCCGACCGGCACGGACCGGCCGCCCACGTGCGCGCGGGAGCGGCCGTCGGTGGCGACGGTGCGCAGCGCGATCAGGCTGCCGTCCTCGTCCGGCTCGGCGCCCGCGTCGGTGGCGACCGTCGCGGCTGGCGTGCCGGTCAGGTTCTCGAACCGGCCCTCGACCACGGCCTTGGACTTCCCGCTGCGGACCCGCGACGCCTCGCCCCTGCCACCGGACAGCAGGTGCAGTCCGGTGACGACCATCGTCTTGCCCGCACCGGTCTCACCGGTCACCACGGTGAAGCCGGGGTGGAGTTCGAGCGTGGCCTCGTCGATGACGCCGAGGTCCTGAATGCGCATCTCGGCTAGCACAGGGCGCACCCTAGCGGCTCCCGGTGACAGCGGTGTCGGGCCGTGCACCGGATCACCGCGAACGCCAGCCCTGCACCGGCAGCGCGAACTTGTCGACCAGCCGGTCGGTGAACCGGTCGTCGCGCAGCCGCACCAGCCGGATGGGCATCCGGCCGCCCCTGACCTCGATGCGCGCGCCCGGCGGGATGTCGAAGGTGCGCCTGCCGTCGCAGCACAGCACGGCCGGGTGGCCGCCCGGGTCGACCTCGACGGCCACCACCGAGTGCGACGACACCGCCATCGGCCGGGAGAACATGGCGTGCGCGTTGCTCGGCACCACCAGCATCGCCTGCACGTCCGGCCACACGATCGGCCCGCCCGCGGAGTACGCGTACGCGGTGGACCCGGTCGGCGTCGCGCACAGCACGCCGTCGCAGCCGAAGGAGGACACCGGGCGGCCGTCCACCTCGATCCGCACGTCCAGGATGCGCTCGCGGCTGCTCTTCTCCACACTGGCCTCGTTGAGCGCCCAGGTGTCGGCGAGGACCACGCCGTCGAGGGTGGCGATGACGTCGACGGTCATCCGGTCCTCGACCCGGTAGCCCTGCCGGACGACCAGGTCGACGGTCTCTTCCAGGGCGTCGGACTCGGCCTCGGCGAGGAACCCCACGCGGCCCAGGTTCACCCCGAGCACCGGCACCCCCGCCGGGTGCGCCAGCTCCGCCGCGCGCAGCAGCGTGCCGTCGCCGCCGAGCACGAACACGAGTTCGGTGCCCACCGCGGCGTCCGGGCCCAGCGGGACGACCCGGCTGTAGCAGCACGGGTCGAGGTCGGGCGCCTCGTCGTCAAGCACCCGCAGCCGCACCCCGGCCGAGGCGAACCAGCCCGCGACCTTCTCCGCCGTCCGGCGGTTCTCGGTGCGGCCGGTGTGCACCACCAGCAGGATCTCTCGGTCCGTGCTCATCGGGGCCCTTCTCGGACGGCGGTCTCGACCAGCGCCGCCGCGTCGTCCTCGGCCAGGGGCTCGCCCCGGCGCAGCCAGGCGAAGTACTCGACGTTGCCCGAGGGTCCGGGCAGCGGGCTGGCGACCACGCCGCAGGCGCGCAGGCCGAGGTCGCCCGCGGCCTTGAGCAGCCGGGTGACCACCTCGGCGCGCACCTCGGGGCTGCGCACGACGCCGCCGGAGCCCAGGCGCTCCTTGCCGACCTCGAACTGCGGTTTGACCATCGGCACCAGGTCGGCGCCCTCGCCCGCGCAGGCGAGCAGGGCGGGCAGGACCAGCCGCAGGGAGATGAACGACAGGTCGGCGACCACCAGGTCGACCGGCCCGCCGATGGCGTCGGGGGTCAGCGAGCGCACGTTGGTCTTGTCCAGCACCATGACCCGCTCGTCGTTCTGCAGCCGCCACACCAACTGCCCGCGCCCCACGTCGGCGGCCACGACCTGGCGCGCGCCGCGGCGCAGCAGGACGTCGGTGAAGCCCCCGGTGGACGCCCCCGCGTCCAGGCACCGCCTGCCCTCGACCGGAATGGCGAACGCGTCGAGCGCGCCGATGATCTTGTGCGCGCCCCGGGAGGCCCAGTTGGGGTCGTCAACGAGGTCGCGCACCACCACGGGCGCGTCGGTCTCCACCCCGGTGGCAGGTTTCGTGGCGACGGAGCCGCGCACGGTGACCCGGCCGTCCGCGATCAGCTCACTGGCGTGGTCGCGGGAGCGGGCCAGCCCGCGGCGCACCAGTTCCGCGTCGAGACGCGCCCGTCTGGGCACCGGTCAGACCTTGTCGATGCTGGCCAGCGCGGCCGTCAACGCGATGTGCACCGCGTCGAACCGCTCCACGTGCTCGGCGACGGGCAGCCGGTCGAGGCCGTCGAGCCCGGCGACGGCCGCGTCGATGGCGGCGTCCTGGGTCGGCGACGGCGGCCCGGGGACGGGTCGCGGCCCGGCCGCGTCGAAATCCACCTGCACTCCTCCACGCTATCCGATCGAGGGGCCCGCGCGTGGTCAGCGCGGTCCGGTGAGTCCGAGGACTGCCAGGGCGGGATGCTCGGCGGCGAACGCCAGCGGCCCGGAGCCCGCGTCCCACCAGGTCGCGCACAGCGCCCGCAGCAGGTCGAGCGGGTCGCCGTCGCCGCTGACCTCGACCCGCCGGTCGGCGGTGAGCCGCACGTCCCACCCGGCCTTGGGCCCGATCTCCAGCGTCGCCGCCGACTCGGTGATGGCCCGAATGTCGGCCGCGACGTAGGTGGGCCGCTCGTGCGGTTCAGCGCGCACCAGGTCGAACGCGGTGGAAACCCCCGTCAACACCAGCAGCGAGTCGGCTTCGACGGCCACCGCGCCCGCGATGTCGGTGTCGAGCCGATCACCCACCACCAACGGCCGCTCCGCCCCCGCCGACCGAATGGCCTCGGTCAGCAACGGCGCGGCAGGCTTCCCCGCGACCAACGGCTCCCGATCCGTGGCGACCCGCAACGCGGCCACCAGCGACCCGTTGCCCGGCAGCAGCCCCCGCTCGGTCGGCAGCGTCCGGTCGACGTTGCACGCCACCCACACCGCCCCCGCGCGAATGGCGACGGCGGCCTCGGCGAGGTCCCGCCAGGACAGATCGGGGGAAAGCCCCTGGAGCACGCCTTGGGTGCGGTCCCCGTGCGCGCGCACCGGAACCAGCCCGACCGCGGCCACCTCGGCGGCCAGGGCGTCCGTGCCGAGCACCAGCACCTCGGCGCCCGCGTCGAGGTGCTGGGCGGCCAGCACGGCGCCCGCCTGGGCGCTGGTGCTGACCTCCCCCGCCTGGGCGGCGACCCCGAGCCCAGTGAGGTGGGCGGCCACCGCCAGGGGCGCCCGGGAGGCGTTGTTGGTCACGAACCGAACAACCACCCCACGCTCCCGCGCGGCGTCGAGGGATTCGGCCACCCCCGCAACCGCCTCACCACCGCGATAAACGGTCCCATCGAGGTCGGCGAGCACGGCGTCGTAGAGGTCGAGCAGACGATCACTCATCGCGCGGCTTGCCCGTCCTCGGCCCGCCCCACACCTTCGCCAGCCACCGAACCCTCATCGTCACCAGCAGTCTCGCCCTGGCCGCCCGTGTCATCCCCCGCCTGCCCAGCCGCGGCAGCGCCCGCGTCGGCAGCGCCCGCGTCGGCAGCGCCCGCGTCGGCAGCGCCCGCGTCGGCAGCGCCCGCGTCGGCAGCGCCCGCGTCGGCAGCGCCCGCGTCGGCAGCGCAC
>NZ_JBVJIN010000003.1:0-4025 GCF_055586285.1 Actinokineospora sp. NPDC051303 | reverse complement strand
AGCGGGACCAGCGACCTGGTCCGCTGAGATCGCGGCCTTCTCGATGTTCTCGGCGGGCGGGGCGGCGGCGGGTTCGCGGACAGGTTCGTCCGTGGCCTCGGCCTGGTCCGCCACTGCCGCATCGGTCGGCTCGGCAGCGCCCGCGTCGGCGTCCGGGGTGGCGTCGTCCTCGATTTCGAGGGTTTCCCCGGGCAGGGCTGCGGCGATCTCCGACTCGTCGGCGCCCAAGGTGAAGGCGCGCTCGGCGGCGTCGGTGTCCTCGTCGTCGTCGGCCTGGGCGGCGTGCAGGAACCAGCGGATGGCCTCATCCGTACGGCCCGCGGCCTCCAGGTTGTCCGCGTAGGCGTAGAACAGCCGCGCGCTCCACGGGTCCCGCCGCTTCGGATCAAGGTCGGGCCCCTGGAGGCTGACCACCGCGGCGTCCAGCTGCCCCATGTCCCGGCGCGCGCCCGCACTCACGATGCGCAACTCCACGGCCACCTCGGCGGGCAGGTCCTTACCGGCTTCCTTGGCCAGTTCAAGGGCCCGCTCCGGCCGTCCGAGAGCGCGCTCGCAGTCGGCCATCACCGCGATGTGGGCGTTGCCCCCACTCATCCGCCGCACGGCCCGCAGCTCGGACAGCGCCTCAGCCCACTCCCCCGCGTGGTAAGCCGTCAGCCCCGCGGCCTCCCGCACCACAGCGACCCGCGACGCGCGCTCCCGCGCGTACCGGGCGTGCACCAACGCCCGCTCCGGGTCCTCGTCGATCAGCATCCCGGCCGCGACCAGGTGCCGCCCGACCAGTTCGGCCAACGACTTCGGCAGACTCCGCAGCCCCGCCCGCGCCTCAACGTCGAGCGCGCTGTACTCCGCGCCTTCCGGCACCGGAGGCCCACTGACGACCGGCGCGACATCCCGCTCATCCCGCCGAGCACCGCCCCGGCCATCCTCGCCGCGAGCACCACGCGAGTCCTCGCGCCCACCGCCCCGGACGTCATCCCCCGGACGCCCCCGGCCATGGTCACCCCGGGCATCGCCACCGGCCCGCCCACGCGAACCACCGCCCCGGGCATCCTCGCCCCGACGCCCACGAGACTCATCGCCCCAAGCACCCGCCTGGCGCCCACGCGGCTCGTCACCCTGCCCGCCAGGGGCATCCACACCCCGACCGGTCCAAGCACTGTCACCCTGGTGCCCGCGCGGCCCGTCGCCCTGGCCGCCGTGAGCATCATCGCCCGCAAGCCCACGCGACTCGTCGCCCTGGTCGTCCCGGGCACCGCCGCCCAGGTGCTCACGCAGCTCGTCGCCCTGGCTACCCCGGGCGCCGTCGACCGCGTGCGCACGCGGCTCGTCGTCGCCCTGGCCGCCTCGGGCATCCTCGTCCTGAAGCCCACGCGGCTCGTCGCGCCGGGAGTCGTCGCTGCGGCCACCGTGTGACTCGTCGCCCCAGTTGTCAGGCGCGTCGTCACCCGCGCTTCCCAAAGCGTCTGCTGTGTCGCGGGCTTGCGGGATGTCAGCTCGGGCCGGAACTTCCGCACCTCGGTCGCCGCGCACGTCGCCGTCGGAGGCGTCCCGCGCGTCTTCACCCGGGTTGGTCCGCGGGACATCGCCGCGAGATCCCTCGCCAGCCGCGTCGGCGCGAGAAGCCTGCTGGTCGCGATCGGTGATTTCCGAGGCGTCCGGCTGGGAAGCGTCCGAACGCCGGGGGGTCACCTCGACAAACCGGGCCTGCTCAGTGGATTCGGGCCGCTTGCCCGCCGCGGCGTCCTGGCCCTGCCGGTCCAGGTAACGAGAGTCGGCACGGTCCCCGCCATCGCGGTAGCCGCTCGCGCGGTTGTCGTCCCGGCGCTGGTAGCCGCCCCGATCGGAACCCTTGCCGGACGCCCCGTCGCCACGGGGATATCCGCCCTTGCCTGGGGTGTCCCGACGCTGAGATCCACCGCGGTCGTCGGAACCGCCCCGGTCAGAACGGAACCCAGGCTTGCCGCCACGGGAACCCGCCCCCGGCCGATAGCCGCCACCCGACGACGGGGAACGGTCAGAGCGGTAACCACCGGCACCCCGGTCATCCGAGGAACGACCACGCGAGTCACGATCCCCCGAGGACGCCCGGTCCGACCGGTACCCGCCGGAATCCCGCCCACCCCGGTACCCACCGGAATCACGGTCCCCCGCCGATCCGCGATCCGACCGGTACCCGCCACCGGAACGGTCACTTCCGGAATCACGGCCACCAGCACCGCCCCGGTAACCACCGGAGTCGCGCCCGCCAGAACTTCCACGGTCACCGCGGTACCCGCCGGACTCACGCCCGCCACCAGAAGAATCGCGGTCGGACCGATACCCCGAATCGCGTCCACCCGACGCGCCACGACCGCTCGGAGCCCCTCGATCAGAGCGATACCCGCCCGAGTCCCGACCGCCAGACGAATCCCGGTCCGACCGATAGCCACCCGAGTCGCGACCACCGGAAGCGCCCCGGTCGGAACGGTAGCCAGCAGACCCACCGCTGCCGCCCGAAGAACCCCGGTTGGCGTTGTAGCCACCCGAAGCGCGCCCGCCAGTCTCCCGTTCCGAGCCATACCCTCCCGACTCGCGCCCACCCGAAGAACCACGATCAGACCGGTATCCACCGGAATCGCGCCCACCGGAAGAATCCCGATCAGAGCGGTATCCACCGGAGTCACGCCCTCCCGAGGAACCCCGGTCGGAACGGTAACCCCCGGACGCACTGCCACCAGAGGAATTACGGTCGGAGCGGTATCCACCGGAATCACGACCGCCAGAAGTGCCCCGGTCGGAACGATAGCCACCGGAAGCCCCGCCGCCACCTGCGGAACCGCGATCGGAACGGTACCCGCCGGACGCGCCACCACCAGAAGAATCGCGGTCGGAACGGTAACCGCCCGAGTCGCGACCACCCGAAGAACCACGGTCAGAGCGATAGCCGCCGGAAGCGCCGCTGCCAGAGGAACCGCGATCGGAACGATAACCGCCAGAGGTACCGCTGCCGGAAGAATTGCGGTCAGAGCGGTAACCACCAGAGGCCCCGCCGGACGAACCGCGGTCCGAACGATTGCCGCTGGAGGAACTCCGGTCGGAACGATAATCACCGGAGGCACCGCCACCGGAGGACGTGCGGTCGGAGCGGTAGCCACCGGAGTCACGGCTACCGGAAGAATTGCGGTCAGACCGGTAACCACCGCCTGCGGAGCCGCGGTTGGCGTTGTAGCCACCGGAATCTCGGTTGCCGGAAGAGTCGCGGTTGGGGCGGTAGCCGCCAGCGTCGCGGTTGCCGGAGGTGTTGTTCTTGGTGCGGAAAGTGTTGGGTTTGCGGTCGCCGAAGGAACCTCGGGAGTCGCGATCGCCCGCCGTGTCGCGGTCCGGGCGATTGCCGCCTCGGGGGTCACGATCAGAGGGGGCGCCCCGGTAGCCGCCGCGGTCGGCGCCGGTGGTGCGGTTGGGGGCGGAGCGGAAGCCGCCGCGGTCCCGGTTGGCGGAGGTGGGGCGGTAACCACCCCGGTCACTGGCGGAACCGCGGTTCCCGGAGCGGCCGGAGCCGCCCTCCTGGGCGTCGCCCCGGCGGTTCGCGCCGCCGCCCTGCTCGCCTCTGCGGTCGCCGCCGCTGTTGTTGCCGCGGTCCGTGCCGCCTCGTCGCCCGAACTCCGACACCGTGATCCTCCCGCGTGCGGATTACCCGCAACATACTCCAACGACACCGAAGGGGCTTGTGGTCGGGTACACGCTTCGCGTGCCCCACCACAAGCCCCTTCGGGAATGATTGTCCGGCGGCGTCCTACTCTCCCACACCCTCACGAGTGCAGTACCATCGGCGCTGGCAGGCTTAGCTTCCGGGTTCGGGATGGGACCGGGCGTTTCCCCACCGCTATGACCGCCGTAACACTATGAAACAATAACCTCAACCCCGAACCCAACACCCAAACAGGGTGGTGGTGGGGGTGGTTGGTGTCTCAGACACCGCACAGTGGATGCGTAGCATGTTTGTAACAAGCCCTCGGCCTATTAGTACCAGTCAACTCCACCCG